>JALZEZ010000435.1 GCA_030861775.1 Actinomycetota bacterium | reverse complement strand
CCGCTCCGCCGGCCGCGCCGGCGCTCTCGCCGACGATCGCCGCGAGCATCGTCGCGGCCACGCCCGCCGGGAGCGGTGGGAAGAGGACGGCGAGATCGCGGGGGCGGCGCTCGAGCGCGTCGGCGAACTCGGTGCAGACCGGGCAGCGCTCGAGGTGCGCCTGGATCGAGCGGCGGCGCCGGAAGCGGCCGTCGCTCTTCGACATCGCCGCGCGCACCTCGTCGCAGTGCGCCGTGCGCCCCTCGACGTTCTGCTGCATCGACACCCGCGCCTTGAAGACCGTCTGCCGCGCCGCGTTGGGCGAGATGTCGAGCGCCTGGCCGAGCTCCTCGTAGTCGAGCCCGCTCAGCTCGCGGAGCACGAGCGCCGAGCGCTGGCGCTCGGGCAGCGAGCGCAGGTCGGCGACGAGCTCACTGAGCTGCTCGCGCGCCGCGGCGTCCACGTCCGCGCCGGCGGCGGCCACGCCCACCGCCTCCTCGAGCTCGCCCAAAGGCCGCCGGCCGCGCAGCGCGGAGACCGACTCGTTCCGGACGATCCGGTACAGCCACGGCCGGGCGGCGATCTCGCGCGTCTCCCCGCGCAGCGCCCGGTACGCGTTGAGCATGGCGTTCTGCAGAGCGTCGCGCGCCTCCTCGGGGTTCCCGAGGATCGACATCGAGTAGCGGAACAGCGGCTCCTGGAGCCGCTCGAACAGCAGCGCGAAGGCCTTGTCGTCGCCACGCGCCGCCTCGGCCGCCAGCTCGTCGTCGGACAGCCGCTTCAGCGGCGTGAACCGGCCACGCCGGCCCTCGCTATCGCTCATCTGTGGCTCTCCGGTGCCCCTGAAGAAGATCGCCTGGTCCGTCAGGCTTCGAGAAACGGTGCGTGGAACCTCCCCCGCACCGACCAGCCTACCCCCGAAACGGGGCGCGCGCCACTGCTCAGTGCTGGGCGATCACGCGGTCGATGATCCCGTACTCGACCGCCTCTTCGGGGTTGAAGTAGCGGTCGCGGTCCATGTCCATGTGGACCTTCTCGATCTCCTGGCCGGTGTGGCCGGCGTAGATCTCGTCGAGGCGCCGGCGCAGATCGAGGATCTCGCGGGCGTGGATCTCCACGTCGGCGGACTGGCCCTGGTACCCGCCCGACGGCTGGTGGATGAGGATGCGGCTGTTCGGCAGCGCGAACCGCTTGCCCGGGGCGCCGCCCGCGAGCAGCAGCGAGCCCATCGACATCGCCATCCCGAAGCAGATGGTCACGACGTCGGGCTTGATGAACTGCATCGTGTCGTAGATCGCGAGCCCGGCGTACACCGACCCGCCCGGCGAGTTGATGTAGAGCGAGACGTCCTTGTCCGGGTCGTCGGACTCGAGGTGCAGGAGCTGGGCCACGATGAGGTTGGCGATCTGGTCGTCGACCTGGTCGCCCAGGAAGACGATCCGCTCGTTGAGCAGGCGCGAGTAGATGTCGAACGAGCGCTCACCGCGCGAAGTCTGCTCGACGACCATCGGGACCAGCGGCATTGACAGACCTCCGTTGAAGCTTCCTGAGTCGGGCCCCGCTGAGGGGCGCCCGAGTCTATCCACAGCCACATCGCGTACCGTTCCGGGCGCGATGACCGCGATCGCCGAGCTCGACCTGCCGGCCCTCGACTACCAGGACGCGGCGCTCAAGGGAGACCGGTTCCAGGAGGAGATGCGCCGGCTGCGCGAGGAGAGCTGGCTCGCGCGGGTGGACCCCGTCGGCTACGCCGTGCTCGACCGCGACGCCGCCGCCCACATCCTGCGCAACCGCAGCCTGACCTTCCCCGGCCGCCGGATGCTCGAGGTCCAGGGCGTGACCGAGGGGCCGCTGTACGAGCGCTTCAAGGGCAACCTGCTCGACCTCGACGGCGACGACCACCGCCGCCTGCGCAAGCTGGTGCAGCCCGCGTTCAGCCCGCAGGCCGCCGACCGCCACCGCCCGGCGATGAAGTACTTCCTCGAGGCGCTCTGGAGCGGCGTGGAGGACGACCGGCGCTGCGACTTCGTGCAGGCGTTCGCGCAGCCCTACCCGGCGATGATGATCGCGCACGTGATGGGCGCGCCGATCGAGGACGCCGGCCGCCTGCACGAGTGGGCCAACTACATCCAGCAGCAGTTCGACCCGATCAAGGTCGCCACCCAGCTCGACAAGATCGAGGCCGCCGCGCTCGAGTTTCAGGATTACACCTGGGACCTGCTGCGGGCGCGGCAGGGCGACCCGAAGGACGACCTCATCTCCGAGCTGATCGCCGCCGAGGAGGAGGGCGACCGGCTGACCGAGGACGAGTGCGTGCACCTCGTGAGCGCGGTGCTGGTCGGCGGGGTCGACACGACCCAGAGCCAGCTCGCCCACGGCATGCTCCAGTTCGCGCGCAACCCCGACCAGTGGAGGCGGCTGGCCGACGACCCCTCGCTCGCCGCGCAGGCGACCGAGGAGGTGCTGCGCTTCGACCCGATCACGCCGTTCACGGCGCGGATCGCGCTCGAGGACGTCGAGTACCGCGGGGTGACGTTCCCGAAGGACACGGTCGTGATCGCGGCCGCCGTGACCGCCAACCGCGACCCCGAGGCGTACGAGGGGCCCGAGTCGTTCGACATCGCCGCCGACCGGGACCGCTCGAAGCCGCTGACCTTCGGGGCCGGCCCGCACTTCTGCCTGGGGGCGAACCTGGCCCGGGCCGAGCTCCAGGAGGCGTTCGCCTTCCTCGCCCCGCGCATGCCCGAGCTGGAGCTGGACGGCGAGCCCGCGTACGACACTCCCTGGGGTGTCTACGGGATGGACAGCCTCCCCCTGCGCTGGCAGTAAAAGGCCCGCGACGCCGCGGGGGGCTGCGGCGCCGCGGGCTCGTACTGCGAGGCGCCCCCTGTTTACCCGGGCGTAATGGCGCCTAATCGCCCCCCGAACGTCGTGAATGGGGCCGCCGGAGCCGCCGAGATGCTGGAATCGCGCAAGATGCGGACTTTCCGTGGCGCGCTTGCGCTGTCCCTCGCTCTCCTGGCGCTCGCCGCGCCCGCCGAGGCGGGCTTCCGGACCCAGCTCGGGCGGGCGGGGCTCGAGGACGTGCGCACGCGTGCGCCCGCGATCCAGGTCGACCTCCGCTACGCGACCGACCGCAACTTCACCGGCCGCCGCCTGCCCGGCTACTGCGCCGCCGAGCCGTTCCTGCG
>JALZEZ010000434.1 GCA_030861775.1 Actinomycetota bacterium | reverse complement strand
GTCAGGGCGCTCGCCGAACGCCGCGCGCGCGTGGCGATCCTCGACATCAACGACGAGAAGGGCGAGGCGCTGGCGGGCGAGTTCCCGGCGGGAGGCGCCGTCTACTTCCACGCGGACGCGACCGACGAGGAGCAGGTCGAGAAGGCCGTGCGCGGCGCGGTCGACGCGTTCGGCGAGCTGCGCTTCGCGGTGGCCACCGCGGGCGTCGGCTGGGCCGAGCGGGTGACCGGCAAGCGGGGGCCGGCCAACCTCCAGCCGTTCGAGCTCGTCATAAGGGTCAACCTGATCGGCACCTACAACGTGCTCCGCCACGCGGCCACCGCGATGAACGCGAACGAGCCGGACCCGGGCGGGGAGCGCGGGGCGGTGGTGATGACCGCGTCGATCGCCGCGTTCGACGGCCAGATCGGTCAGACCGCGTACTCCGCCTCGAAGGGCGGGATCGTCGGGATGACGCTGCCCGCCGCACGCGACCTTGCAAGCCGCGGCATCCGCGTCTGCACGATCGCGCCCGGCACCTTCGACACCCCCCTGCTGGCCGCCCTGCCGCAGGATGCGCGCGACGCCCTGGGCGCTCAGATCCCGTTCCCGAGCAGGCTCGGGCGCCCCGAGGAGTTCGCCGACCTGGCCGTCCACATCGCCGAGAACCCGATGCTCAACGGCGAGACGATCAGGCTCGACGGCGCCCTGCGAATGCCCCCGCGCTAGCCGGGGATGGTAAGTTGCGCAGACCGATCCAAGAACGGGTCGGCGTAAGCGCACGGAATCGCAGGAACGTTGTAAGTCAGTACCCGCAGCCTCCTCCGCGTACCGAGCACGAAACACCAGACTCACGGAGGACCAAACGTGGCCACCGGAACCGTCAAGTGGTTCAACGACGACAAGGGCTTCGGCTTCATCACCCCGGACGAGGGCGGCAAGGACCTCTTCGTCCACTTCAGCGGGATCGCCGGCAACGGCTTCCGCTCGCTCCAGGAGGGGGCCAAGGTCTCCTTCGACGCGGAGCAGGGTGACAAGGGCCCGAAGGCCGTCAACGTCACCATTCTGTAGAACCGCGCTGACTCTGCGTTCCCGCCCGGCCCAGTGCCGGGCGGGAATGAGCGGCCCTAGCGCGAGCGCTTCGCTCCGCGCGCGGGCCTCCTCGCCGCGGGCTTCCTGGCCGTCGCCGACTTGCGCGCCGTCGCCGGCTTCGCCTTCGCCGCCGGCTTCGCCTTCGGCTTGGCCGGACCGCCCGCCGCGCGGTTGCCGGTCGCCTTCGCGCCCTCCTTGACCGCCTTGCCCGCGGACTTGGCCGCGCTCTTCAGCGCGCGCCCCGCGGTCTTCGCGGCCTTCTTCGCCTCGGAGCCCGCCTTCTCGGCCTCCTTGCGCTGCCGCGTGGCGGCCGCCTTCTTCCCGCGCGAGCTCGCCTCGAGCTTCTTCGCGGCCTCGTTGCGCTTGCGCGTCGCCGCCGCCTTCTTCGCGGCCGCCGAGCGGCTCGCCTTCGTCTGTGCCATGCCCGACCTCCTGTGTGAGGGGCGCCGCACCCTACCCGTACGGCCTTCCCTATCCTTGCCGCCACGGGCGCGGCAAGCGCCCTTTTCGCCGCCAGAGACCAGAAACGAGGACCCGAACCCATGCCTGAAGCCGTCATCGTCGACGCCGTCCGGACGCCGATCGGGCGCGCCTTCAAGGGCTCGCTGATCGAGAACCGCCCGGACGACATGGCCGCCTACGTCATCGACCAGCTCCTCGAGCGCAACCCCGACGTCGATCCCGCCAGCGTGGCCGACGTGATCATGGGCTGCGGCATGACCCAGGGCGAGCAGGCCTACAACATCGGCCGCATCGCAGTCCTCCTGTCCGAGAAGCTGCCCGACTCGGTGACCGGCGCGACCATCGCGCGCTACTGCGCCTCGAGCCTCAACGCGATCCAGATCGCCGCCGACTCGATCAAGGCCGGCACCGGCGACGTCTACGTGGCCGCCGGGATCGAGTCCGTGAGCCGCGCGGGCCCCCACAGCGAGAATGTCCTGCCCGAGACGCAGAACTCGAAGCTGAAGGGCGAGAACGGCACGCCCAACGCCTACATCTCGATGGGCGAGACCGCCGAGAACGTGGCCGACCGCTTCAACGTGAAGCGCGAGGACATGGACGAGTACGCGAAGCGCTCGCAGGACCTGGCGGTGGAGTCGCGCGACCAGGGCTTCTTCGACCGCGAGATCGTGCCGGTGCACACGCCGGACGGCAACGTGGTGGACAAGGACGACGGCCCGCGCCCGGGCACGACGCTCGAGAAGCTGGCCGAGCTGAAGCCCGCCTTCCGCGAGGAGGGCGGCCGCGTCACCGCCGGCAACTCGTGCCCGCTGAACGACGGCGCCGCCGCCGTGCTGCTGACCTCGGACGAGAAGGCGAAGGAGCTCGGCCTGAAGCCGCGCGCCCGCGTGATCGCCGCGGCCACCAGCGGGCTCGAGCCGGAGATCATGGGCGTGGCCCCGATCGGCGCGATCCACAACGTCCTCCAGAAGGCGGGCATGACGATCGCCGACGTGGACGTGGTGGAGCTGAACGAGGCGTTCGCCGCCCAGGTCATCCCGATCATGGAGAAGTGCGAGATCCCGCTGGAGAAGCTGAACCCGCACGGCGGCGCGATCGCCCTCGGTCACCCCTTCGGGATGACCGGCGCGCGCATCATGACCACGCTGCTGAACGACCTCGAGACCGACGACAAGCAGATCGGCCTGGAGACAATGTGCGTGGCCGGCGGCCAGGGCTTCGCGATGGTGGTGGAGCGGCTGAACTAGCCGCTCCGCCTCACCGGCGCCGCTTCTTCTTCGGCGCCTTCAGCGTGACGCTGACCCGCTTGATCGTCGGCGGTCCGCCGCCGGCGGCCGAGCGGATCACGCCCTGGAGCGTGAGCCGGGCCTTGCGCATGCGGGCCAGCCCGCGGCGGTAGTTCCGCGAGAGCTTGATCCGCGCCTTGCCGGCGGTGTCGAGCGCCGAGCCGCCGATCGCGGCCGCGCCGAGCATCAGGTCGAGCTGGACCGCGTGGCCGCTCGGGGCCTGCCCGGCCACCACCAGCGACCTCCCGCGGGCGAGCCCGGTCAGGCCGAGCTTGCGCAGCGAGGTCACCCCGCCGGCCACGAAGCCGTCGAGCCACAGCCGGGCCTCCTCGCCGACCGCCGTCCCCGGGTT
>JALZEZ010000433.1 GCA_030861775.1 Actinomycetota bacterium | reverse complement strand
CGTCCCTCGCGCTCCACGGCGACGTTACGCGCCGATCAAGCCGGCTTCGCCGGCTCACGCGGGACAGGCGGCGACGTCAGTCTGCCTTCCAGCGCCGGCCACGCTTGATCTCGCCGCGCTGCTTCTTCGCGTCGAGCCGGCGGCGCTGGCTCGCCTTCGTCGGCCGTGTCGCCTTCCGCGGCCGGCGGACCTCCAGCGCGTGGGATAGCCGGGCCGCCAGGCGCTCGAGCGCGAGCTCGCGGTTGCGCGCCTGCGAGCGCGAGTCCTGCGCCACGGCGGTGACGCGCGGGCCCGCCCGCGCCATCACCCGCCGCTTCTGCTCCTCGCTCAGCGCCCGCGAGGCGCGCACGTCGAACACGGCCTCGATCCGCGAGGCGGTCACGTTCGCGTGCTGCCCGCCCGGCCCGGACGACCGGCTGGCCCGCAGCTCGACCTCGTCCAGCGGGATCGCCACCCCCCGCCCGATCCGGAGCGGGCCCTCCACGGCCCTACGTCGTCATGCCCGAGAACTGGCCGCCGGTCACGTTCAGCACCTGCCCGTGGACGTAGTTCGACCACGGCGAGCAGAGGAAGAACACGCCTCCGGCAGCCTCCTCGGGCGACGCCGGGCGGCCGAGCGGGATGATCATCGTGGCCATCTGGCGGAGCTGCTCGGGGATGCCGAGCTGGATCTCCTTGCCCTCCTTCTGGAACGTCCCGGCCTCCTCCTTGGACGCCGTCAGGCGGGTCTCGACGAACCCGAACGCCACCGCGTTCACGTTGATCTTGAACTGGCCCCACTCCTTGGCGAGCGTCTTGGTCAGGCCCACGATGGCCGACTTGGCCGAGGAGTAGTTCGCCTGGCCGGCGTTGCCCATCGTGCCGGAGACCGAGGAGACGTTCACGACCTTGCGGAAGACCTCGCGGCCCTCCTCCTTCTCCTTCTTGGCCGGCTCGCGCAGGTGCGGCGCGGCCGCGCGCAGGACGCGGAACGGCACCACCACGTGGATGTCGAGCATGGCCTGGAACTGGTCGTCGGCCATCTTGTGGATCGGGCCGTCCCAGGTGTAGCCGGCGTTGTTCACGACGATGTCGATCTTGCCGAACTCGTCCACCGCCTTCTCGACGAGCTGCTCCGGCACGCCCTCCTTGGTGAGGTCGCCCGCGAACACCGCGGTCTCGCCGTCGATCTCGCCCGCGGCCTGCTCGGCCACGTCGCCGTCGAGGTCGTTGATCAGCACCTGCGCGCCCTGCTCGGCGAGCAGCTCGGCCGTCGCGCGGCCGATCCCGCGCGCCGAGCCGGTGACGATCGCCGCCTTTCCGTCGAGAACTCCCACTGGTCCGTCTCCTTGTCCGTTTTCGAGGCGCGCATCATGACGTAGCGCCGCGCGGCGGGCGCGGCGGTACCTTGGGCCGATCGGGAGGACGCTCGTCACAGCCACGGCGCTCGTCGCGCTCGCGCTTCCGGCGGGAGCCCGGGCCGCCGCGCCCGCGAGCTGCGGCGGCGACCCGATCAAGCCCACCCAGGTCGTGACCGGCGAGTTCGGCACCGACCTCGAGGGCGGCTACGTGCTGATCCCGATCGACGTGCCGGCCGGCACCACCCAGGTGCGGGTCAAGTACTGCCACGACCAGCCGGAGGCCCCGACCAACTCGCAGGTCAAGCACACGCTCGACCTGGGGCTGTACGAGGCGCGCCGGAGCGCCGGCGCGGTCTGGGGCGAGCCCGAGTTCCGCGGCTGGGGAGGGTCGAGCCACCCGGACACGACGATCACCGCGCAGGGCTTCTCCGAGGAGGCGCAGCGCCGGCGGCACGTCCCCGGACGCACCACGCGCGGGTTCGTGCCGGGGCCGATGCCGCCCGGACAGTGGGCGGCGGAGCTGGGCGTGGCGGCGGTGGCCTCCGAGCAGGAGGGGGACGAGGACGGGAAGGTCGCCTGGCGGGTCGAGATCGAGCTGCGCAGCGACCCGGCCTTCGACGACGAGCCCTACGAGCCCGCGCCCTACGACTCGACCCCCGCGCGCGCCCAGCCCGGCTGGTACGCGGGCGACGTGCACGTGCACGCCGAGCACTCGTCGCTGGGCGACGCCACGATGAAGGAGACCTTCGACTACGCCTTCGGCGCGCCGCCGAACGGGGCCGGGCTCGACTTCATCACGCTCTCGGACTACGTCACGCCGTCCGGATGGGGGGAGATCGGCCGCCACCAGGCGCGCTATCCCGGCAAGCTCGTCGTCCGCTCGAGCGAGGTCATCACCTACCGCGGGCACACGAACAACCACGCGAGCCTGCGCTACGTGGACTACCGCACGGGCCCGATCTACGAGCGGCGCCCGAACGGGGCGCTGACGCTGTGGACCGCGTCGCGCACGCCGCAGCACATCTTCGACCGCGTGCACGCGGCCGGCGGCTGGACGCAGGTCAACCACCCGACGATCTTCCCCTCCGAGGTGCCGCTGTTCTCGCTGCTCTGCCGCGGCTGCCCGTGGGACTACGCGGACTCCGAGACCGACTGGCGCAAGGTCGACTCCTACGAGGTCCAGACCGGGCCCGCCGGGGCGCCCGCGCCGCCCGGGAACGAGCCCGGCCCGAACCCGTTCACGCCGTCCGCGATCGCCGAGTGGGACCGCCTGCGGACCGAGGGCTATCGCGTCACGGGAGTGGGCGCGAGCGACTCGCACAACGCCGGCCGGACCCCTGGCGGCGTGACCCAGTCGCCGATCGGCGAGGGATCCACGGTGGTGTTCGCGCCGGAGCTCTCCGAGAGGGGGATCCGCGAGGGGATCCTTGCCGGCCACGCCTACGTGCGGATGTTCGGTCACGAGAGCCCGGACCTGCGGCTGACCGGCCGCGCCGGCGACCGGACCGCGATCATGGGCGACCGCCTCGGCGGGGACAGCGCCACGTTCGAGGCGCAGGTCATTGGCGGCGTGGCCTCGGCGACCCCGCGCGAGCTGATCGTCCTCCACGACGGCACGCCGATCCTCACCGTTCCGGTCGTGGCGCCTCCCGGCCAGCCGTTCACGTTCTCGTTCCCGTCGGTCGGCCAGGGCGACTACCGGATCCAGGTCATGCGCGGCACGGCGATCGACGCGCTCTCGAACCCGATCACGCTCGGCCCGCGCGAGGAGCCCAAGCCGCCGCCGGGGGCCCCGCCGGGTCAGGGTCCGGGGCCCGGGCCGCCCCCCGCGAACC
>JALZEZ010000002.1 GCA_030861775.1 Actinomycetota bacterium | reverse complement strand
TGCGAGAGCGGCGGCCGGGGTGCTTGAGGCGGATCGTGAGGGTGCCGCCGCTCTCGCAGGGGCGCTGCGCGGGGAAGTCGGCGGGCGTGCTGCTAGCCGGAGGCTCGGCGAAGCGGACGCGGCGGGCGGTCCAGCGGCGCTCGCCGCCCGAGAACTGCGGGCTGGCGGCGGGCTCGCCCAGATCCACCGCGACCGTGAGCCGCCCCTCGGCGTCGGCCGTGGCCGTGGCGGGCGCGGCGCCCTCCACGCGCACGCGCGCGCCGGGCTCGAACAGCCGCGGCGTGACGACGGTCTCGGTGCCCGAGCCGATCAGTGTCAGGCCCTCGGCGGAGGCGCCGCGCACCTCGAGGAATTCCGGCGCGCGGCGGGCGTCGGCGCGGAAGGTCCAGCCCCAGGCCGTCGCGTCCGCGAAGACCGAGCGGTAGTCGAAGCTCCTCGGCGCCCTGCGCCCGAACGAGCGCGTCATCAGGTCCCAGAACGCGTGCAGCCCGAGCTCCGCGGTGACCATGTTGTGCACGCCGCACGGCAGGCGGTCGTAGGTGTGCGGCACGCCGGCGGCGGTCAGCGCGACGTCGAACTGCTCGTTGACCTCGCGCACGCCGGGCTCGCTCGGGGCGAGCAGCACCGGGTCGCGGGCGTCCTGCGGCCCGCACGACGCTCCGTTCCCGCTGGAGAAGTACACGCCCAGCCCGCGCAGGTTGACCGCGAGGCTGCCGGCGTCGTTTCCGTGCCAGAACCAGCCGTTGTCCACGCGCCGGCCCGTCGCGTCGCCGCCGCTGTTGCAGCCCTCCTTCGGCGGCGCGTACGGATCGGCGGACGTGGTTCGCGGGGGCCCGGGCGACCCGGCGCCCCGCGAGGGCTCGACCTCCCCGGGCCCGGCGTACGGCTCGTCGGGCGCCACGAGCGTGACCGGAGCCGAGAACCCGCCGACGGCGGCGAACATGTCTGGCCGGTGCGCCGCCCAGCGCAGGGCGCCGGCGCCCCCGGCCGAGAAGCCCGCCACCGCGCGGTGGGCGCCGTCGGCGATCGTCCGGAAGCGGGCGTCGATGTGCGGGATCAGCTTCTCGAACGCGTAGCGCTCCCAGTCCTGCGAGCCGTCGTGGTAGTCGAGCGCCCAGCCGTCTGCGCCCATCGAGGGGGTGACGACGATCGCCGCGCGGTCGCCGGTGAAGTCCTTGGTGAACTCCGCCACGTCGGACTTGCGCAGCCACGAGTGCTCGCTGTACTGGCGGCCGGGGAGCAGGTAGAGGACGGGGTAGCGACGATTCGAGCTCGCGTAGCCCGCCGGGAGCAGGACGTTGTACGGATGGCCATCGATCTCGCCGGCCACGATCCGGTCCGAGGCGGGGGGCGGGTTCGGGTCGAGCTGGCAGTTGCGGTCGGCCGCGCGCGCGGGCGCGGCGCAGGCCAGCGCGGCGAGCACGGCGATCGCGACACGTCCCCTCACGGCGAGGACAGCATGCCGCTCGCCGCCGGGCGCGTGCGTCAGTCCCGGTAGGGGTCCTTCACGTGCCGCCCGGCCATGGCCACCCCCAGCGGGCGGAGGCGGTGCTTCACGCGGATCGAGCCCGCGTGGGCTGCGAGGACCTCGCCGAGGCGCTTGTAGACCTCGGGCGCCTCGTCGGCGCCGCCGCCGACCAGGTGGATGCCCTGCTCGCGCAGGCGGCGCTGGACCGCGGGCCAGTCCACCAGGCCCGGCTTCACCACCCTGCCCTTGCGGACCTTCCCGGCGGCCGCGCGGCGGCTCATCACCCGGCCCGCCCCGTGGACGGTCGAGCGCAGCGCCTGCTCGGCCTCCTCGCCGTCGACGCCCTCGAGGATCACCGACTCCTCCCCCATGCTCCCGCCCACGAACCCCTCCTGGCCCGGGTAGGCGGGGGTGCAGCCCTTGCGCACGACCCACCAGGTGCGGCCGAAGTGCTCCTCGCGCCAGGCGAAGTTGTGGTGGTTGTGGACCTCGTGGACGGCGCGGGCACCGAGGATCTCGAGCACCTTGTCGACGACGACGTCGCGGCCGGCGTAGGCGTACTCCCCCGCGAGGCTCATGGCCTCGACGTAGGCCTGGCCGAGGTCGGAGCCCGCGGGGATGAGGACGGGCGGCGAGTCCATGCCGCCCTCGCCGGCCCTGGCGTCGAACGCGCGCCCCTGGGCCAGGGCGAGGAACCCGCTGGCGGTCCGGTGTCCGAACCCGCGCGACCCGAAGTGGACACCGACCCAGATCGCCCCGCGCTCGTCCTCGAAGACGTTGACGTAGTGGTTGCCCGACCCCACCGTCCCGAGCTGGTCCCGCGCGAACTTCGCCAGCCGGCGCTGCGGCTCGAACGGCGCCCGCTCGATCTTCTCGAGCACGGGATGATCGACCTTCTCCGCGGCGGGCACGCCCATGCCGAACGAGATCCGCCGCGCGATCTCGTCCATGACCGGCCCGACCCCACCCTCGGCGTCGAGCTGCGCACGGGTGACGTCGGTGAGGACGGCCTTGTTGCCGCAGTTGTGGACGCACATGCCGTTGGCCAGGAACGACTCCGCCGGGTCACCGGTGACGACGTCGAAGACGTGTGCCTCGCCCGCGGGCTCGAGGTCCCGCACGGGTAGCCAGGCGACCTCGCCGCTGTTGTCAGAGGTGGGCCGCCAGCCCTTCGGGGCCCTGGGCGCGCCGCGCCCGTACAGCCCGTGGAAGACGAGCGCGGCCGGGACCCCGCGATCCTCGCTCACCCGCGCGCACGCGTCGCGCACGGCGATGCCGGCGGCGACCAGCTCGCGCCCCGCCGCCACCGCATCACGGCGGGCGGTAACGACCGCCTCGTGCTGCACCTGCGCGCTCAACATCGCCGCGCTCGCCACCCGCTTGCTGCGGGCGAGGCTGAAGCCGATCTCGCGCAGATAGCGCACGGTTTCGCCCGCACCCCCGAGAAGCTGGCCGGCGTACGTCTGGCAGGCGCCGCGCACCGGCCCGCTGCGGGTGATCGACAGCGTGTACCCCAGGGACTCGAAGAGACGAGCGAGGAACCTGATCGCGTTGTCGGTCGTTCCCGCCTGCTTGACCGTGAGCGGCGCGAGATAGCCATCAACCAGCCGCGGGGTGAGCCCCTCCGCCGACATGAAGGCCGACAGGAATGTCGCCCGCGCCCAGGCGGGAAGCGCGTGGAGCCACGGCATCGGCTGCTCGGGCCAGGCGTCGGTCTTCTTCCCGACCGGGCACCCGAGCGCCGCGAGCAGCGCGTGGAGCTCGACCGACCCGGTCCGCACGGTCCACTGACGCCGCACCCGTTCGCCGCGATCGCGCGAGTAGACGCGCGGCTCGAAGCCGATCTCGCGAAGGTCTCCGACCAGCTCGGCCACGTCCTCCTCGAAGCTCGTGAACAGCGAGACCTGCCGCCCGTCGCGGCTGAGGTGGCCGTCGCCGGCGCAGTAAGCGACCAGGCGCAGTAGGGCGGGAAACCGTTCGTCGGACGTGCGGACGGGCCAGAGGGCGGCATCGCGCAGGCCCCGCTCGCGGCTTCGGAACCGGGGTCGGGAGACCGGCTCGCGCAGCGGCGGGAGGTCCAGCTCCTCGTCGGCCGGCGGCTCGTAGGGGAGGCCCACATGCGGTACCGCTGCCACGAGATCGCCGCGCCGAAGGTCGCTGGCCTCGCGCCAGCCGAGCTTGGTGCGAATGCGGTGGTCGAGCGTCGCCTGGAGCGACCGCCCGTCCGCGAGGGTCAGGCGGAGCGTCGCCCGCCGGCCGCGGTCGATCGCGCCGACGATCGGATCGACGCGGCGCACCCTGCGACCGTCCCAGCAGGTCACCTGATGGCGGGCGGCGACGGTCTCGATCGGCACGGTGTAGCCGTCGGCCGTCGAGATCTCGGTTCCCGCCGCGATGCACCCGATGTCGTATCCCACGCCCGACGGCGAGACGTGGTCCGGGTACGCGATCGCGCCGCCGATCGGCTGCGAGTAGCCGGGGTGGTGGTCGGCGCACAGGACGCCGAACTCGGCGTCGCCCGTCTCCATGCAGCGCTCGAGCTGCTGGAGGCTGCGCTCGTCGACGCCCCCGAACGTCTTCACCCTCGCCATCGGCACACCTGATACCGCTTCGTGCGGCCGGAAGCGCCGAGGGCGCGGGTCAGCAGGTCTCGAAAGTCACCTTGCCCGACTTCGGCATTCGCGCGCGCACGCGCGCGCGGAAGAGCGGGCCGTGCATGGCCGAGGCGTACGGGCGCGAGCGGTGGTTGTTGGCGTGGATCTGGAGGCCGAACGGGACGCTGACCGTCACGCGCGTGCCCGAGTCCGAAAGGACGCGGCCGCTCTTGACCGGCCGCTCGCGGAAGAAGAACGACATCTCGTAGACCTCGCCGCGCTTGCCGGGGAAGGTCTGGGCCACGCCGCAGGCGGTGGGCATGAAGCGGAACGTCGCCGCGCGCCGCATGCCCTTGTTGCGGTTGTCGAGCCAGAACCCGCCGCGCAGGAGGAAGCCGCCGTCGCCGGCCGGCTCCACCGTGCTCGGGGCTGCCGGGTACAGGCGCTGCCCGGAGATCCGCACCGGGCCGATGCTGTCGCGGCGGTCCTGCCCCATCGTGTTCGGGCGGTGGGTGACGATGTCGCGCCAGACCCCGTCCTCGAAGCGCTTCAGCGCGACCAGCCCCAGGTCGTAGCGCACGTCGCTGCTCAACCGCCCCTCCCGGATGCGCGAGGCGCGCACGGCGTACCAGAGGCTGCCGCGCCGGGCCACGCCGAACGAGGCCTCGTTGTCGGCGATCACGGCCTCGGTGTCCACGTCCGACGCGAGCCGCGATCGCGGACCGTCGATCGAGGCGCGCGGCTCGTCGAGCGCCTGGTTCAGGAACACGAGCGCCAGGCCGCCCATCGACGGCGCGCCCACGTAGCCCTCGAGCAGGTTCGCCACCGAGATGCGGTCGGTCGCCAGCCCCGGCGAGACGAGCTGGCCGGCGTTGGAGACGGGGTAGTCGCGGCGCAGGCGCTCGAGCGAGCGGTCGACCAGCGCGCGGTAGCGGGCGGCGTCGGCGGCCGAGGTGTCGGGCAGGCCGGCGGCGATCGACGCGCCGTAGGCCGCCGCCGGGTAGGCCCACACCAGCTCCTGCGACCGGCCCCAGATCGCCTGGTCCGCGTCGGGGGCGGCCATTCGCCAGGAGCCGTCGGCCGAGCGGCGCACGACGATCCGGGCCTTCTCGGTCGCCCGGTCGCCGAGCCGCGAGACGAGGTGCGAGTAGAGGCCGAAGGAGAGGGCGTGGTAGGCGGCGGGCATGTCGGGCGGGTCGGAGATGAAGGCCGGGTTGCGGTCGCCCACGACGAGAGGGGCGACGGTGTTCACGAGGCGCAGCACCTGGGCCATGGCCTGCTCGCGGCCGCCGCCGACCACCGCGCCGGGGTCGCTCGAGGTCAGGCCGGTGTCGAGCAGCTCGAGGACCATCACGGCCTCGACCAGGTCGTGGTTGGAGAAGCGCCGGCCGGTGCCGAAGCGGACGGTCTTCTGGCGCCGCAGCCACTCCTCCCAGCGCTCGCGGTGCTTCTCCCAGCCGCCGTCGCCCTTGAGATTGGTGCGGGCCAGGTTGTAGGCGGCGGCCACGCCCCACTGCTCGAAGACGCTGTCGTCGCTGCGGGCGTCCGGCGGGAAGTAGCGGTTGGGGTCGGTGGCCCAGGAGATCGAGCGAATGCCGGTGTCGATCCAGGCGCGCTTGCCCGCGCGCAGGCCGGTCTGGATCAGGGCGTAGCCCATCAGGGCGTCGCCGTAGCGCGTGCCGCCGGGCTTGCCGCCGGGGTTGGTGTACTCGTCCATGTAGTCGATCAGCTCGCCCTCGCCCTTCTGGAGATCGGGCCACGGGGCGGCCATCTCGGCCGCCAGCTCGCGCCAGTCGGCCGACGTCCCGGCATGGGCCGGGGCGGCCATCAGGGCGAGCGCCGCCAGGGCGGCAAGGATCGCGAACGGGATCGTGCGCGGCACGAGGGTCACTAACCCCATTCTTGTACGGAGGTAGCGGAGACCGCCAGCACGTACCCGCGCCAAGCGTCCGTATGGGGACTATCCGGCGCCGGGATGTCGCCGAGGCGCGTGGCCCGCGCTAGCTCGTGAGCGCCACGCCGTCGGGCTGCGTACGCCTGACGTACACGGCGCAGAAGGCCTCGACCACCCGCGGGTCGAACTGCGCGCCGGCGCAGCGGCGCAGCTCCTCGACCGCCTGCTCGGGGGTCACCTTCACCCGGTAGGGGCGCGGCGAGACCATCGCGTCGAAGGCGTCGCAGACGGCGATGACGCGGGCGCCGAGCGGGATCCGCTCGGCCGTCAGGCCGTCGGGGTAGCCCCAGCCGTCGAAGCGCTCGTGGGTCGAGCGGACGATCTTCGCCGCTTCGACGAGGGCGGGGGCGGCGCTGAGGATGCGCTCGCCGACGATCGTGTGGCGTCGCATGAATTCCCACTCCTCGTCGTTGAGGGGGCCGGGCTTGTTCAGGATCGCGTCGGGGATGGCGACCTTGCCCACGTCGTGCAGGGAGGCGGCCTGGAGCAGCGGGGCCTTCTCCTCGGGGAGGAGCTCGAGCTCGTCGGCGACCGAGGCGCAGAGGTCGCGGACGTCGTGGACGTGCTCGCCGAGGTCGGCGCTGCGCTCGGCGAGGGCGCTGAGGAGGACGTCGGTGGACTGGCGGCCGGCCGAGGCGCGGCTGAGGGTCTTGCGGGCGTACATGCCGCGGTCGGCGGCACGGAGGATCTCCGAGGAGCTGGTCTCGGAGTCGGTCACCTGGGTCCAGCCGTGCGAGGCGTGGATGTGGAAGCCCTCGCCGCGCTCGGCCAGGGCCGCGCAGGCGGTGTCGATCAGCTCGGCGGCCTCGTCCCCCGCGAGGCGGGTGGTCACGCAGAACTCGTCGCCGCCCATGCGGTAGGCGTGGCCCCTGCTGCCGACCGCGGCGGCCAGCCGCTCGGCGATCCGGACCAGGAGGGCGTCGCCGGCCACGTGCCCGAAGGAGTCGTTGTAGGACTTGAAGCCGTCGAGGTCGTAGAGGGCGAGCGAGAGCGGTCGCTCGGGCGTGGGCTCGGCGGACTCGAGCTCGGTCATGAGCTTGCGGCGGTTGCCGAGGCCTGTCAGCGCGTCCACGTTCGCGAGGTGGCGCGCCTCGTCGCCCTCCTGCTCGAGGGTGAGGCGCTGGGTGCGGACGCCGTCCATCACCACGATCGTGAGCAGCGCGATGGCGCAGGTGACGAGGACCTCGAGCAGCACCTCGCCGGTCTCCGCGCGGGTCCAGCCGCCCGAGTGGAACGCGGTGGCCCAGGTGGCGAGGATGTAGGCGCCGAGGAAGGCGCCGGCGCGCCGCGGCGGATGGATCGCGGCCGTGAAGAGGACGATGATCAGGTAGAAGCTGTGCCAGGGCGTGTTCCGGCCGCCGGCGAGGAACTCCATCATCCCGTTCATGGCCAGGGCGGCGAAGCTGATCGCGTAGAGCTCGTTGTTGCCCACGGCCAGGCCGCGGCGGAGGAGCCCATGCCCGGCGGCGAGCGTGCCGAGCAGCAGCAGCCCGGCGACCGGCCAGCCCCAGACCTCGAGCGCCGACCGGTCCGGCGGCGAGAGATACATGAGGAACATCCCGAAGACCGCGGTGGCGATCCACAGGTAGCCGCCGATACGGCGCGCCCGGGTCTGGTCCGCGCCCGCGTAGGCGTCCTCGCGGCGGCCGAAGAGCCGCCGGAGGTTGCTCAGGCGCGAGGGATCGCCCGGGACTTCGGGGACGACTTGCATCCTTGGGGTTTGTCGGCATTTCTGGCGCGCGTCCATAGGGGTTTTGGACGCCGGGTTGCGCTTGATGGGGGCGAGATCTCGCCGCTGCTCGCCGAGTGGAGCATGGAACTCTCCTCAGGTGCACCACTTGGCGGATACACTTCGCCTGTCGCCAGCCGCTACCCGCGCATCCAGGTCCCGCGAGACCCCGAGCTCGAACGCGCGATCGCGCGCGGCCGGTCGATCGTCGGCCCCGAAGCGCCCGCCTCCCAGATCGTGCGCGCGCTTGCGATTCGCGGCGCCGACGCGGTCGCCTCCGACGAGGCCGCGGCAGCGGCCGGACGGGATTTCCTCGTGAGCGTCGCGGAGGGGACCTCGGGGCTCGACCTCGACCGGCTGCGGGACGTGCGGGAGCGGGCATGGGGCCCGTGAGCTGGGGCGGCGGGCCGTGGGTCGTCGACACGTCGGCCTGGGCGCGCGCCTCAGATGAGCCCGTGGCGGATGCGTGGAAGCGGGCGGCTCGCGCCGGCGATCTGATCGGCTGCCCGGTCGTGAGCCTCGAGCTGCTGTACGCGGCGCCTGACGGGGAATCCGTTGAGCGGATCGCCACCGCGATCGGCGGCCTACGGCAGGCCCCGGTCACGCGCACGGTCTGCGACGCGGCGGTCTGGGCGATGCGCGAGCTGGCCGCCCGCGGGCCGGCGGGCGCCCACCGGGTGAGCATCGCGGACACGCTGATCGCGGCCGCCGCCGCCGAGCGCGGCTTCGGAGTGCTGCACTACGACCGGCACTTCGATCGGCTCGCGGCGGTGCTCCGCTTCACGAGCCAGTGGGTGGCGCCGGCCGGATCGCTGCCGTAGGGGCCGGCGGTGATCAGCCACCGCGGATGAGGCGGAGCGTGTCATGCCAGCCGGGCCGGCTCTCGGCCAGGTCCAGGCAGACGACGCAGTACGGCCACGGCGGGTTCCACGGCCACCCGGTCACGTCCTTGCCGCACAGGGCGGTGTCGGGCGCGTGCGACTCGACCAGGTGGCAGATCTTCTCGCCGTCGTTGCGCGGGCCGCCCTGGTGGACCGAGGGGTCGCGGACCGGGGTCTGCGGCGCGGGCGTCATCAGCCCCGCGCCACCTCGAACACCTGCCCCGCCGCCCGCAGCCGCTCCACCAGCACGTCCCCCATCGCCGTGGCCGGCGTGAGCACGCCGGTGCGGTCCGGCAGGCGCGCCTCGTCCAGCGCCAGGCAGAGGCCGGCCTCGCCCAGCATCACGCGGGTCGCTCCGTAGCCCGGGTCGCCCTGGGCCTCGACCCGGCAGACCCAGCGCTCGCCGCCGGGAGTCCGGGCGTGGATCTCGATCTTGTAGAAGCCGTTGCGGACCAGCTCGTCCTTCGGGCCCTCGCCGGGATCCGGCAGCACGCGATCCAGCACGAAGCGCGTCGGCGGCAGTGCCAGCCCGCCCGCCAGCGCGCCGAGCCCGCCGGCCATGCCCAGAGCCCGCGCGCGCCCGCCGATCCCCTCGCCGGTCGCCATCACCTCGCGGTACTTGAAGCGGCGCCCGTACGCCCAGTCCTGCAGCGCGTTCGAGCGGCGCACGACGCGGGTGTTGATCCGCGCCATGATGAACGGCCCGAACCAGCCGCCCAGGTCCTCGTCGTGCTCGACGCCGGCCAGGTCGCTCTCGTCGCCGAGATCCGGCTCGGCGGAGCGGTCGGGCGACAGCGCGTACGGGTCGCCGATCACCTTGATCAGCGAGCGGTCCGAGCGGACCTCGTCGATCATGCCCTTCATCGAGTCGAGCGTCCCGCCGCTCAGGCCGCCGCGCAGCCGGCGCACGACGAACGTGGTGTCCTCGAGCTCGCCGGCCGCCTCGTGCAGCAGCAGCACGCCGAGGTCCGAGGGGATCGAGTCGAACCCGCAGTTGTGCACGATGCGCGCGCCGCGCTCGCGGGCGACGGGGTCGAGCCGCTCGATGGTCTCGCGCATGAAGAGGATCTCGCCGGTCAGGTCCGCGTAGTGCGTCCCGGCCCGGGCGCAGGCCTCGGCGAGCGGCATCCCGTACTTGCGATACGGCCCCACGGTCGTGGCCACCGCCGAGCAGCGCCCGGCCAGCTCGGCCACGGCTGACTCGTCGGAGGAGTCGGCCACCACCAGCGGCCACTCCGCGGCGGCCGCGCCGAGGCCCTCGCGCACGCGCTCGAGCTTCTCGCGCGAGCGACCCCCGAGCCCGATCCGGGTCCCCTCCGGCGCCGACTCCGCCAGGTACTCCGCGGTGAGCTTCCCCACGAAGCCGGTGGCTCCGTAGAGGACCAGGTCGAGCTCGCGGTCGGCGGGCATGCAGACCGCACGCTACCGGGCACTGGCCAACCTCGCGGCGCGAGCGCGGTTCTACGACAAGTCTGGCCCCCATCGGCCGACCACCGGACCGATGACCCCTGCGCGTGACTAGAACCGGCGCACGCTCGATACGCGCGCTCTTCCGGCGTCGCGAGGACCCCTACGCGGGGGCCGAGCTCGACACGTCCCGGAAGATCGTCGGCCTGATCTGGGCGCTGTGCAGCGCCCTCACGCTCGCGCTCCTCCCCCTCGATCCCCCCACGCACGCCCTCGGGGCCGCCGGCTGGGCCCCGGCGATCCTGATCGTCGCCGGCGGCCTCGTCGGCGTGCGGCTCCTTCTCGACGAGCGCCGCGCCGTCACCTTCGACGGCCTGCTCGCCGTCAGCTACCTCGGCCTCCTCCAGACCGCCCTGCTGGTCTTCCTCGCCGGCGAGCACTCGGGCTACCGGGAGCTGTTCGTGCTCTGGGTCGGGTCAGGCGTCGGCGTCCACCCGCCCCAGCGCGGGCTGCGGTTCCTCGGCGCCGCGCTCGTCGCGAGCTGGCTCCCGCTCCTCTACGAGGGCTACTCCGCCCACGCGGCCGCCGACCTCGCCGCCCACTCGCTGCTGTGGTGCGCGGTCGGCCTCGCCGTCGTGGTCCTGGTCGCGGCCACCCGCGCCCAGCGGATCGCCCTGCGCGCCGGCGAGCGCACCGCGCGCGCCGAGGCGGAGGTCGCCGCCAAGCGCGTGGCCACGCTCCACCACATCGCCGAGGTCGCGCTCACCCACAAGCCGCTCGACGACCTCCTCCACGAGCTCCTCGACCTCGTCGGCGACGCCCTCGAGACCGAGTGGGGTGCGGTCCTCCTGCGCGAGGCCGACGACTCGCGCCTCACCCTCCGCGCCGTCCGGGGCGGACCGGCCCCGGTCCCGGCCACGCGGATCCGGCCCGGCGAGTGGCTGGCCGGGCGGGTTGCGATACGCCGCAAGCCGCTGGTCATGGCCGACGTCCACGAGCAGGAGCTGAACAGCCCGCTCCTAGCGGGCCAGCGCGTGTGCTCGCTGGTCGCCGTCCCGCTGATCGCGCGGGGCTCGCTGATCGGGGTCCTCCAGGCGGGCAGCCTCACCCAGCGCCGCTTCGACGACGACGACGTCCGCCTGCTCCTGATGGCCGCCGAGCGCATGGCCCTGGCCATCGACCGCGCCCGCATGTTCGAGGACACCCGCCGCATCGCCGAGACCCTCCAGCGCAAGCTCCTGCCCGAGACGCTCCCGACCATCCCCGGCGTCGACATGGCCGCGCGCTACCTGCCGGGCGGCCCCGGGGTCGAGGTGGGCGGCGACTGGTACGACGTCTTCGTCTACAAGGACGGCCGCGTGGGGCTGGCGATGGGCGACGTGGTCGGCCACGGCATCGACGCCGCCTCGCTCATGGGCCAGCTCCGCACCGCGCTGCGCGCCTACGCCCTGGAGGAGCGCTCGCCCGCGATCGTGCTCGACCGGCTCAGCGCGCTCTTCCACCAGCTCGCCCCCACCGAGATGGCCACGCTCGTGTTCGTCGTCTTCGAGCCGGGCACCGCCCGCGTCCGCCTCGCCAGCGCCGGCCACCCGCCGCCGCTCGCGGTCGCCCCCGACGGGTCCTCGTTCTTCCTCGAGCACGAGACCTGCCCGCCGCTCGGCGTCATGCCCTACCTCACCTACAGGGAGCGCGTGGCCCGCCTCGAGCCCGGCTCCACGCTGCTCCTCTACACGGACGGGCTGGTCGAGCAGCGCGGCAGCATCGAGACCGGCCTCCACCGGCTGCGGCAGGCCGTGGCCGGCGAGGCCCCCGACCCCGAGGCGCTCTGCGACCGCGTCACGCGCGCGCTCCTGCCGGACGGCTCCGGTGGCGACGACGCCGCCATGCTCGCCCTACGCGACGTGCCCGTGGACGCCAGGCACCTCAGCCTGCGCCTGCCGGCGGACCCGGAGGCGCTGGTGCTCGCCCGGCGCACGCTGGCCAGCTGGCTGGAGGCCGCGCAAGCCACCAAGCGCGAGACCTACGAGCTGAGCGTGGCCGCCGGCGAGGCCTGCTCGAACGCGATCGAGCACGCCTACCCACCCGGCCAGGCGGACTTCGTGCTCGACGCGGAGCGGACGAACGGCGACGTGGAGATCACCGTGAGCGACGCGGGCCGCTGGCGCCAGGGGCGCGGCGACGAGCGCGGCCGCGGTCTCGACCTCATGCGCGCGCTCACGGACGAGGTGGACGTCAGGGCAACGGCGGCGGGCACCGAGGTGCGCCTCCGCCGCAGGCTCGGTGCTCCGGTCTAGGGTGGACAAGCTCGCGCGCATGAGCCTCGTCTCGGTCGAGGGCGTAGTGGTCGCCCGGATCGAGGGCGACATCGACATCTCGAACGCGCAGGAGCTCGGCGACGCCCTGCTCGCCTCGCTCACCAACCAGTCGCCCGGCATGGTGCTCGACCTCGAGCCGCTCGACTACCTCGACAGCGCCGGCGTCCACCTCATCCTCTGGCTCGCGGGCGAGCTGCGCAAGCGCCGCCAGGAGCTGTCCGTCGTGGCCCCCGCCGACGCGCCGCTGCGCGTGGTGCTCGAGCTGACCGCGACCGACAAGGTCGTGCCGGTGTACGAGGAGGTCGCCGCGGCGGTGCGGAACATCCAGGCCGCCTGAGCCACAGCCGACGGGGGGATCTAGAGACCGTCGAGGATCGTGCCGAGCGTGTCGCGACAGTCGGTCAGAGCCGCCCCGAGGGCGAGACTCACGCCGAAGCGCCCGGCGCCGCGGATCCTGAGCCACTTGTTGATCCGGTTCGCAAGGCCGGCCTTGAGGCCCTTGCAGGCCGCCTCGTTGAGCAACGAGAATTCTTCGCTCGGAGCTGTCACCGTCTCCGGCTGGGCGCCGTTGGAGATGAGGTGGGACAGCGCGGCGCTCGAGAACGCATCCGCCGTGCTCTGGTCGTCGCAGACGTCGGCGATCTCGCCTGCCAACTCGTTCACGTTCGGCAGCACGGCGAGATCGACGCCGGGTGCGATCCGCACGAGCTCGTCGGCGGCTGCCTGTCCCCCCTGCGCACACGCGACGTCCACGACCCCGGCCACGCCCGCCGGCTCGACCGCGTACCCGCTGGCGCTGGTGAGCGCCCGCGCGGCCGCCTGGTTGATGCGGATTATCGCCGCGAGCTCGTCGACGAGGCTCTCCAGCGCGGGCTCGGGAAGCGGCGGCGGAGGCGCGTCGGTCGGCGCCGAGAGCAGCT
Source organism: Actinomycetota bacterium (assembly GCA_030861775.1). Classification (GTDB taxonomy): domain Bacteria; phylum Actinomycetota; class Thermoleophilia; order Solirubrobacterales; family Thermoleophilaceae; genus AC-37. The sequence goes on along the minus strand of JALZEZ010000002.1, from coordinate 49,042 downwards.
CATCCTCGTAGTACTGGGCATACGGGTCGGCCGGTGGGGGATCCGAGTAGCCGCCCGGCTCCGAGTAGCCACCGGGGCCGGTGTACCCGGATGGCTCCGAGTAGCCACCGGAGCCGGTGTACCCGGATGGCTCGGTGGACGTGGACCCGCTATCGCCGTCGTCGTCGCCGCACGCAGGGACGTACGCCGCGAGCAGCAGCGCGGTGAGAGCGACCACGGCCCTCGAAGACCTCACAGTGGTCAACTCTCTGTGACCGAACCCGCCGCGTCAACCCCCGGTTCGTCGTATTCGAGGGGTCGATGGCGACTGACGGCGGAGGCCTCGCGTGGACCGGATCGACACCGGCGCTTCGAGGGCGCGTGAACGCAGAAGGGCCGCCTGTGAGCGGCCCTTCGCGGGCGGGGGGCGGGATGTTGACCCCGGGCTACCGCAGGCGCCTCTCGGACGCGCCGTCTCCGGAGAACGCGCTCGAGAGACGGAACAGCGTGAGCGCGCCGAGCAGGAGACCGAAGTCGCGCAGCGCGATGTCGCCGTAGCCGCCGACGAGCAAGAGGCTCACGATGATGCCCGCGAGCCAGCCGGCGACCAGCAGGCCGCCGAAACGCGGACTCACCAGCACGACGAGCCCGGCGAGGATCTCCACGCCGCCGACGATGTACATCGCGTCCTGGGCGCTGCCGGGGATGATGTCGTTGAACTCCGTGGCCAGGTACTTCGGCCAGTCGTTGATCATGACCTCGGCGAACTTGTCGAGGCCGAACAGGATCGGTGCGACGGTGAACGCGACCCGCAGCAGCATGAACGCCTGGGCGGCGGGGTCGCTGCGGAGCACGTTGGGCTTGGGGATCGGGATCGGGCGCAGAACGCCCGCGACAGCGCTAGTCATGACGCTCCTCCTTGGGAGAGATTCGTGGCATGTCCCCTTAGCGCCGCCGGGCGCCGAGAACTTACGTCGCGTTTAGCTAGGCGGCCTGCGGCTGGTCGAGCGCGCAGTGGCCGTTGCGCTGGCGCAGCCAGGAACGGCGCGTTCCGTTGCTCGATGACGGCACCGGCAGGCTGACCCGCTGCACGGGCAGCCCACTCACGCGCTCGACGCGGTGGGTGAGGTCGAACAGGTGAGGGACGCGCGAGCCACGAGCGCAGATCAGGATCTCGTCGGCCGGCCAGTCGGCGAGCGCGTCGCACGTCGCGGCGACGGGCTCGGGGTCTCCGACGTCCGCGGCGTCGAACGTGCGGCCCGCCGCGGCGGCACGGGCGGTGACGTTCGCGAGCTGCCGGTGCGCACACGGCACGCTCGCGCGCGGATCGCCCGCCCAGTCGATGCCGTGCAGCCAGGCGGGCACGACGAGCGCGAAGGCAGCGGGCGCCTCTCTGTTCCGGCGCTCGCAAGCCTCGATCACGGCCTCTGCGTCGACGCTCCAGTCGGCCACGACTAGCACCCGCGCGAGCGACGAGCCCGGTGCCGGGTTGTGAGTGTTGCTCGAGTCCATCGCTGTCTCCGTGTTCGGGGCCTCGAGGAGGTGTGCGACATCGACCAGTGGTTTTCTTACGCGTGAACGCCGAGGGGCGCCCGCGGCCTCGCACTGAGCCCGGGGCGGGGTTGGAGCGCTACGCCGCGTCGCCGCCGGTGCTGGCGAGCTCGCGCAGGCTCTCGTACTCCTCGTGGCAGGCCGGGCAGCCGTCGAGGTGTGCGCGCATTCCCGGGATCGCCTCGTCCGCGGCCGCGCCGAGCAGCTCGAGGTCGACGTACTCGTCGATCTTCTCGAAGCACTCGTCGCAGAGGATCTCCGGCTCGGCGGGTCCGAGGAGCCGCTTGATCGTCGTGTGGCTTTTGGTCTGGTCGTCCATCTAAATCGCCTCGATCGGGAATCCCTTGGCCGCGAGCACCGTGCGCAGCTTGCGACGCGCGTCGTGAAGCGTCTTGTACAGGGCACCGCGCGTCGTGGCAAGGCGCTCGGCGAGCACGTCGATCGGCACCCCGTCGATCGCGAGCGCGACCAAGACCTGTCGCTGGTGCGGAGTCAGGTCGTCGCCGATGCACTCGGCGAGCGCCTGCATGACCTCGGCTCGCTCGGCTCCCGCCGCGGGCCCGGGCGTAGACGGCGCGAGCCGTGTCCAGCTGTCTGAGTCGAGGACCACCTCGCGCTCCTGCCACGCACGGCGGCGCAACTTCACGCCGGCCTCGAGAAGCGCGAACTTGTAGGCCCAGGTGGTGAACCGGCTCGCGCCGCGGAAGTCGTCGAGCTTGCGGAGCACGGCCATCAGCGCGTCATCAGCGGCCTGCGTCGCGAGGTCGTCGAGCTCCTCGCCGCGCACGTGGGAGAGGGCGGCGCGCCGCCGCGAGGCCTCGAAGCGCGCACCACGCAGGAGGAGGTCGTGGAGCGCCTCCACGGCCTGGTCGTAGACGGGGCCGCTCGAACGGAGCGCGGTGAGCCACGCATCGGAGTCGCTCGCGGCCGAAACCGGGCCAGGTGCGGCGGAAACGGTCGTGGGCGTGACGGGTGGCCTCACTCCGGCGACGGTAGCAGTGGCTTCAGCGCTCACGGCGCGGGCTCCGAATCGAGCGGGGCGAGGATGCGCACGGCCAGGTCCGGGCGGCACCCGAGGTCGATCAGCTCCAGCAGGCCGTGGAGGTCGAAGTCGGTGTTGCACGCCAGGCGGCTTGCCTCCGACGGCTCGAAGCCGGCGTTTCGCAGGCAGAGCGCCCGCCAGGCGACATAGCGCTCATCGGTCCTTCGCAGGCGTCGGACTTTCTGCTGCACACCCCGTTTGCGACGAAAGCTCGCGTTTTCTTACGAGGTAAGGAATGACGGCTCGGGGGCGCGAACCTCCACGTGACCCAAACAACCGAACACTCCAGGAACGGCCACGGCCATCTACGCGCCCTCCCGACCAACCTCGAGCTCGGCCTGGACAGAGGCGTCGACCTCGCTGCGGCCGAACGAGCCGCGACCGACCTGCTGACCGCGCTCGGCGCTGACCTGTCGGATGAGAGCCTCAGCGGCACCCCCGGCCGCATCGCTCGGCTCTACGGCGAGCTGCTCACGCCCGCGGTCTTCAACCCCACGACCTTCCCCAACGACGGCGGCTACGACGAGCTCGTGGTCGCTCGCGAGATCCCGTTCCACTCGCTCTGCGAGCACCACCTGCTGCCGTTCGTGGGGGTCGCGCACATCGGCTACCTGCCGGGGGAGCGGATCATCGGGCTCTCGAAGCTCGCGCGCGTAGTGGACCACTTCGCGCGCTCGCTCCAGGTGCAGGAGCGCCTGACCACGCAGATCGCCGGGTGGTTCGAGCGCGAGCTCGAGCCCCGGGGCGTCGGCGTCGTCCTCGAGGCCGAGCACCTCTGCATGTCGCTGCGCGGCGTCCAGAAGCAGGGCGCGACGACCGTGACCTCCGCGCTCCACGGGCTGGTGCGCGACGACCCCCGCACCCGCCAGGAGTTCCTGGCCCTCACCGGAAGGACCACCCCCAATGCCTGACACCCACACCCACGTGATCGTCGGCGCCGGACTGGCCGGCGCCAAGGCCGCCGAAGCCCTGCGCGAGCACGGCTTCGACGGGCGGATCGTGCTCGCCGGCGCCGAGCCGGAGCTCCCCTACGAGCGTCCGCCGCTGTCGAAGAGCTACCTGCGCGGCGAGTCTCCGCGCGAGAAGGCGTACGTCCTTCCGGACGACTTCTACGCCGAGCACGACATCGACCTGCGGATGAGCACCACCGTCGAGCGGATCGACGCCGCGGCGAAGGAGGCCGTCCTCACGAGCGGCGACCGTGTCGGCTACGACCGCCTGCTGATCGCCACCGGCGCCGAGCCGCGGCGCCTCTCGATACCCGGTTCCGAGCTCGACGGCGTGCACTACCTGCGCGACTTCGCCGACGCGGACGCGATCGCGGCCCGCCTGGAGCGCGGCGGCCACGTGGCCGTGATCGGCGCGGGGTGGATCGGCTCCGAGGTGGCCGCCTCGGCCCGCGAGAAGGGTCTGGAGGTCACCGTCGTCGAGCGCTCCGACGTACCGCTCGAGGGCGTCCTGGGCCGCGAGGTCGGCGAGCTGTACGCCCAGGTACATCGCGAGCAGGGCGTCGAGCTGCTGACCGGCGCCTCGCTCGAGGCGTTCGAGGGCGATGGTCGCGTCGAGCGCGTCAAGCTGGACCACGGCCGCACCGTCGACGCCGACTTCGTCGTCGTCGGCATCGGCGTAGTCCCGCGCACCGGGCTCGCCGAGCGGGCGGGCATCGCGGTGGACGACGGGATCGCCGTCGACGAGCACCTCGAGACGAGCGCGTCCGGGATCTTCGCCGCCGGTGACGTCGCGAACGCCTTCCACCCGTTCTACCGGCGCCACCTGCGGGTGGAGCACTGGGCCAACGCGCTCAACCAGCCGGCCGTCGCCGCTCAGGCGATGCTCGGGAAGGACGCCAGCTACGACCGGCTCCCGTACTTCTTCTCCGACCAGTACGACGTCGGGATGGAGTACACCGGGTACGCCACGAGCTGGGACGAGGTCGTCTTCCGCGGCGACACCGACGCGCGCGAGTTCATCGCCTTCTGGCTCGAGGACGGGCGCGTGGTCGCCGGCATGAACGTCAACGTCTGGGACGTGACCGACCCGATCAAGGAGCTGATCGGCTCCCGGCAGCCGGTCGACGCCGAGCGCCTGCGCGATCCGGACACACCGCTCGATGCGGTCGCGCTCGAGGGGGTCCCGCGATGAACCCGATTCGGGCCATGACCGAGCGCGGAGTCGCGATCTGGCTCGACACGCTCTCGCGCGAGCTGATCGAGGACGGACGCCTGGACGAGCTGATGGGCGACTTCGCGGTCGGCGGCGTGACGTCCAACCCGACGATCTTCGCGAAGGCGATCGGCGGCTCGGACCGCTACGACGCGCAACTCCGGCGCGAGCTCGGCGCCGGTCGGAGCGATCCGCGCGACCTGTTCGCCGCCCTCGCCGTCGAGGACGTCCGCCGAGCGGCGGCGAAGCTGAGGCCCATCCACCGCGCCACGCACGGCGAGCACGGCTTCGTCTCGCTCGAGGTCACGCCCGACGTCGCGTACGACGCGGACGCGACGATCGCGCAGGCGCTCGACCTGTGGCACCGCCTCGACGCCGCGAACGCGATGATCAAGGTGCCGGCCACAGCGGAGGGCATGGAGGCGATCGAGGAGCTGACCGTCCTAGGCGTCAACGTCAACGTGACGCTGCTGTTCGCGGTAGAGCGCTACGAGCAGACGATCGAGGCGTACCTCCGCGGGCTCGAGCGCCGCGCCCACCGCGGCGAGCCGCTCGCCGGCATCAGGTCGGTCGCGTCGTTCTTCGTCTCGCGCGTCGATGCCAAGGCCGACATCCGGCTGCCGGCGCACTCGGGGCTCCGCGGCCGGCTCGGGATCGCAAACGGGCGCGTGGCGTACGACCGGTTCAGGGAGCGCTTCGCCGGCCCACGCTGGGACTGGCTCGCGGAGCGCGGGGCGACCGTGCAGCGCCCGCTCTGGGCGAGCACGGCGACCAAGAACCCCGAGTACCGGGACGTCATGTACCTGGAGCAGCTCGCGCTGCCCGACACGATCCTCACCGTTCCCGAGCCGACGCTGCTCGCCTACGCCGACCACGGCGAGCCCGGGCTGACGGCGCCGCTCGACGACGAGGCCGCCGAGCGCGTTCTCGCCGCGGCGCCTCTCCTGGCCGAGGTCACGAAGGAGCTCGAGCGCGAGGGCGTCGAGGCGTTCTGCGCGTCGTATCGCGACCTGCTCGAGTCGATCCGCGAGCGCGTGGACACCGTGACCGCGGGCGCGCGGGCCGCCCCGCTGGAGGCGGCCGCGTGAGCGTCGGCTTCGTCATGTCGGGTGGGGCCAGCCTCGGCGCCGTCCAGGCCGGCATGCTGCGGGCCCTCTACGAGCGCGGCGTCGAGCCCGACGTCATCGTCGGCACGTCGGTCGGAGCCATCAACGGCGCCTACATCGCGTCGCGTCCGCCGAGCGCGAACACCGCCGCGGGGCTCGTCGACGTATGGCGCGGGGTGCGGCGATCGGAGATCTTCCCGTTCAATCCGGCCAGCGCCCTCGTCGGCCTCGCCGGCGGACGCAACTACGCCGTTCCCAACGGAGCGCTTCGACGCCTGATCGACAGCCAGCTCGAGTTCGACCGCCTCGAGGACGCGCCCGTCCCGCTTCACGTGGTGGCGGTCGACCTCTTCACCGGACGCGAGCGCCTCATCTCGCGCGGGCCCGCCCTGGACGCGATTCTCGCGAGCTCCGCGATCCCCGGAGTCTTCGCCCCGGTGGAGTGGGAGGACACCGAGCTGATCGACGGCGGCGTTGCGAACAACACGCCGATCAGCCACGCGCTCGAACTGGGCTGCGACCGGATCTACGTGCTGTCGACCGGGACCGCCTGCGCGTTGCCCGAGGCGCCGCACGGCACGCTCGGGATGGCCCTGCACGCGATGTCGCTGCTCGTCCAGCAGCGGCTGAGCGCGGAGATCGCGGAGTTGAAGCACGACCCGCGCGTCGTAGTCCTCCCGCCGCCGTGTCCGATCACGATCCAGCCGACGGACTTCTCGCGCGCGGACGAGCTGATCGCGCGCGGATACGAGGAGGCCGTCGACGTGCTCGACCGCCCGCGGATCCTTGCCGACCGCCGCGCGGCCGCTTCCCATGGGCACGGCCTCGGAGATCGGCTGGCCGCATGAGCGCGCACCTCGTCAGACGGCTGCTCGGACCGGCGGGGCCGGAGATGCCCTGCGACGGGTGCTTCGAGCACCTCGACGTCTACGTGGAGCTGGAGCTCCGCGGCGCCGACGCGGATCGGGCGACGCCGGGGCTGCGCGCGCACCTCGAGGGATGCGAGGCGTGCCGCGAGGAGTACGAGGGCCTGCGCGAGCTCGCCGCCGGCGCTCGATCTATCCCGGGTAGGTGATCTGCCCGTCGCCGGAGACGCAGGCGAACGGTGTCAGTTCGTGCTCGGAGGCCCGGCCATCCGCGCCGATGTGCAGGACCGCGTCGCCCGCGACGACCAGCCGGTCCGCCACGAGGCGGCGGTGACAGCGCCACCACAGCGCCTCGGAGCACATCATCACGGTGCGCTCCGCTTGGGCGATCCGGCGCAGCTCGGCCAGACCGGCGTCGAAGTCGTCGGTCATCGCGTAGTCGGCATAGCCGCGAAAGGACTCGTTGCGCCACCCGGCGTTCGGCGAGTCCGCGCGCGGGCGCCTGAAGCCGCCGAGCCGAGGCACGTGCGTGTAGGCGATCCCGCGCTCCGGCAGGGAGTGGGCCAATGCGTCGGAGCGGAAGTGCGGGTGTCGCCGCGACTTCGGCACGGTTCGGATGTCGACGAGGGCGCGAATCTCGTGCTCGGCGAGGAGGTCCACGAACTCGTCGAGACCGTGCGTCGAGTGGCCGATGCTCCACAGCTTCATCGCGCGCGATCCATGCGGCCGGAAGTTGCTTCACTGGGCAAGTGATTCCGGATGATCCCGTCTCGGTCTTGCGGCGATGGGTGGAGCACGGCGCGCTCTATCGGATCGTCAGGCTGTCAGACGACCATGCGGTGGTCGAGCTGTGCACGTGTCACGGCGAGCCGGTCGACCGGATCGACTCGGACGACCCGCGGCTCGTCGAGTACCTGCGCCTCCAGTCGAGCGGCGCGGCCGGTCCGGCCTAGCTCACCCGTACCACATGTGGTGCATGCGGTTGTCGCGCTGGAAGGCGATGTCGATCCGCCCCGGCCCCCAGGACACGGCGCCCGGGCTGTACTGGAAGCCGTCGGAGCCGGTGATCGGTTCCCACTCGCCCCACTGCCGATCGAACGTCTTGCGCCACAGCTTGTTGCCGCTGCCGCCGCAGATGATGTCGAGGTGCCCGGGCTTCCAGGAGCAGATCTCCGGGTGCCCGACGAGCCACCCGCCGAGCGACTCCGGCCCGTTCCATCCGCCGTTCACACACCACATGTGGTAGAGCGAGCGGTCGGTCGCCTGCCACACGACGTCGGTCCGGCCGTCGGCCCAGCTCACGGCCGACGGGGATCCGACCACCTGCCCGCCCCACAGCTGGTGCCAGTCCGACCAGCCGGCCCAGTCGAACCACCACTTGTGGTACAGCTTGCCGTCGTTCCCGCGCACGAAGAGCTCCATGTGGTGCTCGCTCCACGACGAGATGCCCGGGTCGTACGTGCACCCTCCCCCGAGCGGGTAGAAGTTCGACCAGCCGACGTTCGGCACCCACCAGGCGCCGTACACCTGCTGGTCATGGCCGATCGCGAACACGTGCATCGCGCCGTCCTTGATCGAGACCGCGGCCGGCCCCGACGCCCAGTTGCCCCCGATCCGGCCCCAGCCCGACCAGTTGCCGCCGTTCTGCCAGTTGTTGTAGATCGCGCCGTCGCCGCCGATGGCGAAGATCTCAACGTGGCCGGGATGCTGCGAGAGCATCGAGCAATCCCACTTGAGCCACGGCCCGAGGTCCTCGGGGCCGCGCCACCGGTACAGGTCGGGATAGCCGGTGTTCTTGAGCTTCCAGGTGTTGTAGACCGGCCGCGATTCACCCCACGGCGCAGGGCCGCGCAGGCCGGAGTAGTGGGTGAGCGCGCCGTTGGACTGGCGGGTCTGTGCGTCGTACATCAGGTAGTTCGTCTGCATCCCGACGCGTGCCGCGCTGAACAGCTTGTCGAAGCAGTCGCTCACGAGGGTCTTCTGGCGGGCGTAGTCGCCCTCCCCGATCACGACCATCCGGGCGCCGCCCTCGGTGCAGAAGGAGATCGGTCCGTCGCCCTCGTCGTAGCCGGTCCACCAGGTGTTGATCCGGTTGCGGGCATCGCGTGACGAGTCGTTGGCCGACTCCACGTCGCCGTAGTTGTGGTGCGTCCACACGAAGTTCGGGCTGGCCTTGAAGCCTGTCGCCTTCATGGCGTCGTGGAACACGCGCCAGTCGGCCCCGGCGGCCGTCGTGTCGGCCAGCGCGGGCCCGCCCAGGTAGAGCTGGTGGTCGTACTTCGCGCTGATCGCCTGCGCCGTCCGGAACATCTGCACCACCTTGCCGGGCAGTGCAGAGTCCCTGGGCTGGAACGTTATGTTCGGCTCGTTGACGATCTCGAGCATGTGGATCGTCGGGCCCGGGTTCGGCTTCTTGGGCATGTAGCGCGTGTAGATCGACTCGATGAACCGCGCCCAGTCACCGTTCGTGCTCAGGTCGTTGGGGAGCAGGTAGATGTTCGAGCGGCCCCCGTCGAGCCAGGTCGGGAACTCGTGCATGACCACCAGGATCACCGGGCGCCGGTCGACGTTGAGCTGGTTGATCTGGGCGTCGAGCCGCCCCATCTTCTCGTCGTTCATCGTGCGCCAGTTGATCCAGATCCGAGTCCAGAGCGTGGTGCTGTCGTTGATGAAGCTGCGGTTGCTGCCGTTGACGTAGTTCTGGTAGCTCCCGACGGTCTCGAAGCCGTCGGGCCCGAAGCAGACGCACTTGCGGATGTTGCTGCTCATGTGGCAGTCCCCCTGTTAGAGCGTCGCATGGATTGCACCGTCGGCCGGGTCGCGCGGGAACATCAGCTCGACCAGGTCCAGCGCCGCGATCGCGATCGCCGGGCGCGCGGGGCCGGCGGGCGACTTCGCCTGCGGATCGGCGCCGAGCCAGGCGCGCAGCTGCTCGAGGCCCGCGCGCTTCGGCAGCTCGCTGAAGCTGGGGACGCCGATCTTCCTCTCGACGGCGTCGAGCACGCGGTCGATGTGGCGCTGCCCCTCCGTGGTCGTGCCCGCGTAGCTCGCGGCGAAGTCCGCGGTCGTCCGCTCGACGTTCGACGCCGACACCTTCGAGCCGCCCGCCGCCGCCACCGCCTCGACCAGCGCGGTGTAGGTGGCCTGGCGCTCGGCGCTCAGCCCGCCCGCGGCGAGCGCCTTCTCGAGCCCGCTGAGGCCGAAGATCGACGCGGCTCCCGCCGCTCCCGCGAGTGTCGCGCCGCGCTGAACCAGGTCTCGGCGCGTGAAGCTGCTGCCCATCGGGGCCCCCTAGCGGCTGTACTTCGGCCAGTCCTTGCCGCTAGAGACGACCTCAGGCGGTACAGCCGACCCTAACCTGGCCCAATCGGGCTAGCAACCCCCCGGTTTGGGGCGTATGGGGTGGTGGCCCGGGCTCATTCGCGCGTTAGCCGGAACATCAGCTCGTCCACGTAGCACCAGCTCCAGTCCTCACCCGGCTCGACGGAGCGGATGATCGGATGGTCCGTCTCCCCGTGGTGGGCGGTGGCGTGGCGGCCGGGCGAGTTGTCGCAGCAGCCGATGTGACCGCACGTCTGGCACATCCGCAGGTGGACCCAGCGGCCCCCGGTCGCGAGACACTCCTCGCAGCCAGCGACCTCGGGTGGAGCCTCGACGACCACGACCTGCTCGAGGTGAGCGCAGGAGGGCATGAGGCAGACCGTACCGCGACCCCGGTGCCGCGCCCGTCGGGCACGCCAGGTCACGCCGCCTCACCGAAATCAGGACGACGCTGCTGTGAGGCGGCCGGCCAGCGCTGAGTTACCCCAGCGCAACAGGAGGTCGCTCGCGGCGCGGATGTGCGCTCGAAGGGAGGCATCCTGCGCTCTGCCAAGGAGGGCGAGCGTCACGCAGAAGTCCGCGAATACCGTGACCTCCTGGCTGCGCAGCTCCTCGAGCACACGGTCGACGGCAACGGCGGTCGCCTGCGTCGGCTCGAGCAGATGCTCGAGCAGCGTGACCGTCGCTCGGGGTTCGCCGTGCGCCACAGGTCCATCCATCACCGCCTCGTGAAACCGCTTCCGGGCGCGTGCTCGCCGGCCTCGCCACAGCTCGAGCTCCGCGGCGTGCAGTCGCTGAAGCATCCGTGTCTCGGACAGCCCCGGCGAGCGATCACCGGCCGCATCGAGCGCGCGGCCGGCATCACTCAGATGCCGGCTCGCACGCTCGGGCGCCCGTGAGTCGATCTCCACGCGGGCGAGGAAGTGGTGCGCCATTGCGATCTCGCTCGGATAGGCGAATGCGTAGCGTGCCGATCGCAAGGCACTGACAAGCGCCGCGCGCGCCCCCGAGAGATCGCCCATGAGCCTCAGGCTCTCTCCGAGCATCGCCGCCGCAGCGAAGTGCTGCTGGGCCATCGGAAAGCGGTGAGCGATCGCCTCGGCGGCTGAGAACGCTCGCGCAGCCTCGGCAACTCGGCCGAGAGAACGGTACGCCATCCCCCGGTCGTGATGCGCATCCACCAGCGCGTCGAGGATCCCTCGACGCCGCAGCACTGTGATGGCTCGACCGGCGAGCGACAGAGCCTCGCGATGGCGGCCAGCGAACACCAGGGCGTTGGCGCAACGTTCCGCCGCGTTCGCCCACTCGATCGACGACGGGTCAAGCACATCCATCGCCTGCACGTAGCGATCGACGGCCCGTTCTTCGCGCCCGGCGGCGGCTTCGGCGCGCCCAAGCAACAGCAGCGCGCGGCCTTGCGACGGCTCGTCGTGATCCTCCTCCGCAAGGGCTAGCGACCGCTCGCCCCACCGGCGGACGACACGAACGCTGCCTCCGCTGAGGAAAGCGGTCTCGCCGAGCTCGTAGGCGCGCTTTGCGGCCGTCCAGGGCTGCCGTCGGATGTGACCGCGGGGCGCCGCCGCTCGCCGCAGCGCCCTTCTCTTGCGCTCCCAATCCTCGAGCTCGCCCCAGAGCATGGCGGCGAACGGCATCCCGTCATGCAGGAGATCGCGACGATCTCGAGCCCACCCCTCGAGGGTCTTCCGCCACGGGAGAGACGGGGGCGCCGGCGTCTCGATGCGCCCGAGCCCGATGCTCTCCAGCACGCGCTCGGTCGGGCCTCGGACGAGATGAACCTCAACCCCAGCCGACGTGAGCTGCGCGAGGAGCGCGTCGCGGCTCGGGTTGGCCCCCCCGCGCGCACGCGGGCGTGCGAGGCGTACACGGCCGGGCGCGTGGTCGATCCAGACCACCCCCGCGGGCCGCAGTTTCGCCAGCGCCGGAACCACATCGAGGTCATCGGCTGCGGAGTAACCGATGACAACGAGAAATCGCCCGTCCACCGCTTCTCGCAGACGCTCGGCCGCCCGCGTGGCCAGCATCAGGCCGGGACTGCGTGAAGAGATGATCTCCAGTGTCGCGTGCAGCGGCGTCCGGGCGCCGCGGCGGCGCCCGCCGCCGTGGCGAACGAGAGAGCCGTGCAACTTGAGGACGGGCACCTCGGAGCTCAGGCGCGGGGTGCGCGTGGTGTGGGCGTCAAGAGTGCGTGGCGCCGCACCCTCCCGCTGCAGCGCTCGCTCCAGCAGGTCGTCGAAGTTCACGGTTACGAGCCGCGACCCGCGGATCGCCATCCGAGCAAAGCGTCGCTGTAGCGGCGACGGATCGTCAGCGAGCTCGAAAATGCGGAGCAGCTCGAGCTGCGGGTCGATCAGCTCGGCCACCCAGCTCATGACGGTCTCGAAGCGCAGATAGTCGAACGGGTTGCGAGCGCCTGGGCGTCCCGGCCCGCACGCTTCCACCAGCTCAGAGGCCTGGTCCGAGTCATCGACAACCTCATGGAGGAGCGCATCGAGGACATCGTGCGCAAGGGGCAAGCCCGTGCGCCACGAGCCACCGGCACCGACGAGCAGCGATACGGCGCTGGGGCGGACAGCACTCAGGTCGGGGTATTCCGGCACGCTCAGGGTTTCCGGCTGCGCTCGAATACGACGTAATGACGCCGCACGGCAGCGGGACCCCGCGTGAAGTGCTCCGCAGCGCGCTGGCCCGCCGCGGCGGTTAGGCCTCCGATCGCCCCGAGAAGGCCTCCGGCGACACCACCCGCCGCACCGGACACGACTCCCCCGAGCGTCCCTGCCGCGAAGGCGACCAGCCCGGCCTGGGATGTGGCCTTGGAGCGCTGAACCTCGGCGAACAGCTGCTCTTTCGCCAGCGCCAGGTGCTCGGCCACAGCAGCCGGAACGTCCACCTCCGGGCCGAGGTCATCCCGAAGCCGGTGCGCGCGCTCGAGCCCGAGGCTCAGATGGGAGCGCCACGTATCAAAGGCGTCGCTCGTCTGCCGGATGCTGACGACATCTGCCAGTGAAAGGCGCTCGATCCCCGGAACCGCGGTCCGCGCGAGCTGGCTCACGCGCAACTCCGCGACTGGATCCTCCGTGCCGAGGAATAGAAGCCGGGCGAACAGCTCCGATGCGCAGAGGATGTCGTGGCGCGCGCCCAGCCGCTGCATGTCGTCGACCGCAGACGCGACGATCGCGACGGTGTTGTCGACGACGGCGGCCGGCTTGATCTCCGCCACCACGTCGACGAAGGTCCGGACCACCTCGACGTCGGACTCGGTGAGCGCCTCGCTGATCAGCTCGATCGGGGGGTTGCGGTTGCCGCCTCTGATCAGCCGCCACAGTTCTCTCAGTGGCTCGCTGAGTCCCTCGACATAGCCAGCCTCGAACGCGTCCCACACGTCATCCTCGCTGAGATGGGAACCGGAGCGGAGACCCTCCACCATCGCCGTCTCGAGTGATGAACCGAGCTGGCGCTGTCGCGAGGAGACGAAGAACGTCTCCACGATCCCAGCGTCGATGAGCGTGTCGATCTCGCCGAGCGAGACGGTCGCGGCCTCCAGGAAGCGGCGAGACAACGACCGCAGCTCCGGCTTGCTGCCGACGTGGAGCTCTGCGGCCATGACGAGCGGGTCCTCGAGCACCAATCCGTGGCTGTAGAGCAGCGCTCGCACCACGCTGTCCGAGAACGTGTTGCGACCAACGTCGCGCGGGTCCATCGCCGCCATCAGGTTCAGCCCCGCCGGGCCGGGGGCGTCGGACAGGACGGCGCCTCGCGACATGAGCGAGGCGCGCGCATTGACGAGGGGCCACACCTCGTTGGGTGCGATGTCGCGAACAGGACTCGGCGGCGCAGCAAGGAGCGCCTCGGCTACTGAGTCGACCGCCGCGAGCGGGAGGTTGCTAACCGCTTCCGCGATGCTTGGCCCGTCGGCCTCGCCGGTGTGCTGACGGAGAATCTCGAGCGAAGTCGGAATGACGCGGAGTATCTCTCGCGGCCACCCGCCGGCCGCCCTCTTGAGAGCCGACGGGGGGACTCGAACCCCCGACCCCTCATTACGAGTTGGCGCCTAGACGCCTGGTTTGGCTTGGTTGAGCGGAATTCGCGTCGGTCGGCCAGCGTTTTCGTGGGTCAGATCTGCCGAGTTGGGGACACGGTTCGGGACACGGATCGCATGAGCACGGCTAGGCCTTGGCGCTACGGCGATTCAGAGTTGAAGCAGCGGAGGGAATTTGCGCCCGCGGCGGCGGCACTATCCCCTCGCGCAAGACGGCAGCTGCGCGGCAGGGCATGTTGCTGCTATCGCTCGTCGTCCAAAGAAGCAGCGCCGATGGTGGTGACCCCTCGCCGGGCGGACTGAGTCCGGGGCGCGGGCAAGTCATCGCCTCAACGCCTCCCGCGGCCGACCGCGTCCACGAGGGAGCGTAGGTAGATGCGCTCCGGTCTACCAGCGAACACGTAGAACAGGGACTCCGGAAGGTAGCCAGGGTTCTTGAACCAGTTACGAATGCGCGGCCCGACACCTTGCTCGTCGGCGATCTCGCCGAGGACCTCTTCGGTGTCCGCATAGACATGTCCGGTCCGGAGTCGTCCCGCGGAGCGCTCACTCATGAACTCGAAAACGGGAGGACCGCTGTCACCCTCGCTGTAGCCCCAGCGCTCCAGCATCGGGCTCCCGCTCAGAACATCGAGGACCGCATTCGATGACTGCACTCGGTGCCAAACGTCGAGCAGGGTCAGATGATCCTCGCGGCCGTTCAGCACCTCGACGATATAAACGAGGAACCGCGCGATGAGCCGAGCGTTGCGTCTGACGTCGACCGGAACCTGCGTCCCCAGCACCGCCACTGCTCCCTCACGCAGGAGGAGGTCGGTGATGCTGACCGCGCCCGCGCCACGAGGCGCGACATTGCAGGCACTCAGGATCACGACCGAGGGAAGCGGGCCGACCTCCGGCCCGAGGAGAGGCTCGTCGCCCACTAGGAGGCCCGCCAGGTCGCGCCGCGGTGAGAGTATGCCGTGGGCACTGATTATCAAGATGTCCGGTTGCTGCTCGGTGATCGCGGCGCGCAGGGCGGCGACGCTCAACGTCTTGACGACCTCGAAGCGGACGGCTTCTCCCGACGAGCGGATGAAGTCCGTGGCCGCCTTCCAACCGGCGCGCGCCATCGCTCCGACAGGGTCCTCGGGCGAGATGCATTCGGCCACGAGCACACGGGGGGTCTCGGAGAGATCGATGGCGGGGACGTAAGTGAGTTCGTACTGCACCGCGCGAGTCAGCGGTAGGAGCGGGCGATAACTGATCGGAACACGCGTGCAGATAGGCGAGGTGTCGCCGGGTAGCCGAAGCAGGCCGAAGGGGAAGTTCGCGAACGCAGTAAGCATTGACGCGTGCGCGACCGCGTATTCGAGCGCGTCCGACCAAAGGTGCTCCGTGAGCGCGTTCAGCTTGTCAAGCATCCCCCACACGGCTGACCCGCTCGGCGTTTGCGTCTCGAAGTGCCGCTCTAGCTGGCTCAGGATTCCGAAAGCATTCGCCGGCGCCGCCGACATCATCACCCCAAGACCACTACGGGCGACCGCGCGGTGGGTTGCCACGAACTCGATGGCGGCACGCTCGACCAGTCCATCGCTGCGCTCGTGGATCTCGGGCGCCCAGGTGTCAGCCTCGTCGCCTGCTTCAAGATGCTCGACCCGATCACGTAGCGATGGGTCGAACGCGCTGCGGATGTACGCCGGAGCAACGCCCGGTAGCGCCACCGTCAGCGGGAGTCGCAACGCGCGGCGCTCCTCCTCGAGCACGTCCGGCATGGATTCCTCTGCAACATCCACACCCACGCCCGCGCGTTCCAGCCTCGCCGTGGCCGCCAAGACCGACTGATCCCAAAGACCCTGACGCAGAGCGCCGTCCGGATCGCCAGCCGCCGCAAGGGGAGTTTCCTCATCGTGGCCGATCTGGCGTATCAACCGCTGATGCGCGAGCGCGGCAGGAGCAAGATCCAAACGGTGCGACAACCTCAGGCCGACATCGCTCTCGACGACTCCGGGCCCCAATAGTGCCCCGATGGATGCCCAGTGCGCTTGCAGGCTTTCGTCCGACAGCCGCGAGTAGGCAGCCGGAGGAAGCGTGAATCCCAACATCTCGGAGCGCATGGCGACATCGTCAAGGACGTCGTCAGGACACACGACGAGGGCCGGAACACCGTCGGCGAGCCAAGGCCCCACGTGCGCCTCATCAAAGAAGGTGACCGGCGCGAGCAGGATGTGGTGATCCAAGTGCAGAGTCTGAAACACCTTGAGGTCGGCTACCGGCATGTCGACAAAGTCCGCGAACGTGCTCGGAAGATGCAGGCAGTACCAGAGCGCGGGCAACGCCGTGGCGACCTCCCGGTCGAGGCCGTGGGGGACCGTCACTGACGAGTCGCCGCCAAGGCGCTCGGTGACCAGCGGCTGGTATGGGCCGTCCTCGCCTGTGACGTGAAATAGCACGGCATAGATCGGCGAACGATCGAACGGCGGCTTGTCGTCTTGCGTCGACGGCATTCGGCGACATTACTGGCGGCGAAAGTCTGCGACCTACCGGCTCCGAGGGCCCTTTACGCGCATCGCCATCGGGAGGTGATATCGATCGCGGCAGACATCGCTTGGGCGCAACCTCCCTAGGCTGCGGCGCGTGGAGAGGAAGGGGCCGACGGGCGGCTCGACCGACATCGAGCAGCTGTGGACGCGCACCCGCCAAGGGGCGCGGAACGTCGCCGGGGTGCGTTTCCAGACAGCGGTTGCTGCCTACCTCCTCGCCGGAGTGGGCATGGGCACCGAGGTGGCGGTTCAGGTCAAGCCCGAGGGGCTGGAGGACATCGACTGCGTCCGCCCCGACGGGCGCCCACTCTTCGTGCAGGTCAAGGAACGAGCAGGCGGAGCCGCGACTTTCTCTGTCGGGGATGTGGCCGCCGCAATCGAGCACGCCAGGCCCGCGCTCGACCTCGACGCCGACAGTACCCTGGCAATTGTCACCGACGCTCGGCCTGGTCGGGGCCTCGAGGCCACCGGATGGGACGACCCGCTGTCAAGATCGGTCACGCCCGCGACGAAAGAGCGTTTCGCCGAGGCACTCGCCCCACTCGGTGAGGCGGACGTCGACGCTCTTCTCGAGCGCTGTCACCTCGTTCGCCTTGAGTGGGATGGCATCAGCGCCACGACCCGAACGATGCTCGCGGAGAGCTACTCGCTCGCCGGCGCAGCAGCAGACCTGCTCCGCGCACGTTTACTGGAGGACCTTGCGCAGGCGGCCGCCGGCCAACGCGACATCGCCGCCGCGGACGCCGCGACCCGCGCACGATCGGACCTCGACGTGCTAGCCGCCCGCGTCAGCGAGATCATCGACCCAACCGCGCTCGATGCGGCAGTCGCGACCGGCCTCGCGGAGCACCTCGACTTCACGCGCCCCCTCAAGATTCCGGTCGAGCGCTTCCTGACAGGTGTCGACGTTCTTCCCGGGCACGTTGCAGCGCAGCTCGACGTGCTGCGTGTCGATGAGCTGACCGCGCTCTTCGACGCGCTCGCCGCCGACCGGTACGTCGTGATCGCGGGGCCCTCCGGTAGTGGGAAATCAGCGCTGCTCTGGCGGGCGGCGCACGAGCTCAGTCGGGCCCATCGGGTTGTGCGGGTAAGGCGCGTGCGCCCTGAGGATGTCGCGGAGGTGCGCCGGTGGATTCGTACGCTGCAGCCAGCGCCGGCGACGCCCGTGCTCGTCTGCGCCGACGACCTGGGGCGGCCGAGTACGGCGGGCTGGCCCGACCTGTCCGCCGAGCTCCTTGAGGAGCCGGGGGTCCACCTGCTCGGCTGCGCGCGGGAAGAGGACTTCACGCCCTCACTTGTCGCAGCTGGCGGCGTCCCGCTGCGCCCGCAGCTATCCGAAACGCTTGCGCACGAGATCGAGGCACAACTCGTCGCCCGGCAAATTCCGTTGAAGGCGACCGCTGCGGAGGCGCTGCCCGAGGCCCAGGGGCTACTCATGGAGTTCGTCGCGATACTCGCCACTGGCGCCCGGCTCGAACAGGTTGTCACTGCGCAGGTGCACGATCGGCTCACCGCCGATCGACGCATCGAGCGCGACGCCCTCCGTTACGTTGCCGCAGTGCACGTGGCCGGCCTGGACCTCCACGCCTCGGTGCTCCGCGACCTGTGCGCGGCTCCCTCGGAGCTGCAGCAGGCCCTCGCCCGCCTATCGCGGGAGTTCCTTGTGCGCGCCGCCGGACCAGACTCATGGCGCGGCCTTCACGAGCTCCGCTCCAGCGTCGTCTATCGCGTCTTGCACGAGGTTCCACCGCCTACGGAGGAGGAGACGCTCCAGGCGCTCGTTGGTCGGCTCGAATCGCGGGAGGGCGCGCACCTGATACGGCGGATCGCAGATCGGGGCGGGCCGCTCGACGGCGCCATGGCCGCGGTGCGCGAACGGGTGCGCGCTGAACAAACGACGGCATCCGATGCCGCGACGTGGCTCGATGCGGCGATTGCGGTCGATGTGGGCCGGCATCTGCAAGCGTGCATGGACGCGGTCGACGCGGCGTGGTCGCGACCAGACATCCCGCTGCTCCGCTTCGCATGGCTGCGCCGCTTCGCGCGGTTGCCTGACGACTTCATCCCCGACGACCTCCCGCTCGATGAACTGGCAGCAGTCCTGCCCGAGCCTTCAACCGGCCACGCAGCGCAAATCGCTGCGACGATTCCCGCCGACGGCCTCGTCGACTTGGCCGTGTCCAGTCCGTCGGCCGACGCCGTTGCACTCATCGAGGCGTTCGCCACGGCGGGATCGGTGGCGCTCGGCCCATCGCAAGTTCGGTCCATCGTTGCGGCGCACGGAGCACTGCCGGTGACTGAATTCAGCCGGCTCGTGGCGGCGCTCTGGACTCTGTCGCCGCAGAGCCACAGCGACCCCGCGAGCGCGTTCGGCGGACGCAACCTCAGGTTGGATCGCCTCGCAAGCGCCGACACCAGCATTCTGCGCTGGACGGCCGAGCCTGACGCAGACGACCCGGACGCGATCATGGTGCAACTGGAGGTGTTCGTCGCGGCAGGCGACATCGGGGAGGACCGCGTGCGGGAGCTAGGGCGGCTCGCTTTCGACCTCTGTCCGGAGGCGATACGCGTCCAGATCGAGCCCCGCGGGCCCAAGGGCATCTTCGGCGAGGCGCCTGTCGGCGGCGGCGGGCGCATGCACCGGCGGACCTATGCGAACCCGCGCGTCGAGGGCCGCCGGCCACGACTCATGTCGGACGCGCTCGAGCGGTCGCGCGCGGCCCGCAGCTGGGCGGAGCGGCTATCGCTACAGCGGCAACTCGTTGAGGCAGTCGAGCAGATCGTTGACGACACCTTTGCGCGGGTGCTGGCGGCCGTCGACGACGACGCTAGGCGGCGGGCCTGGCTCGACGCGATCATCGAGGCGAGACGACGGGTCGACGCGCTCCCCGCGCCACCGCTGCCCGCGCCGGGTGAGGAGGGCGTAGCGGATCCGGCGCGCGACACGCTGGAGCGCATAGTGCTCGAGCTGCGAGCCCTAGCCGACGGGCTCGACCGGCCCGAAGCGTTCCGGCGCCATGGGGCGGCCCTGCGCCGGGCCTTCTCAGGGCTCTGGCTGCCGTACCGCGATACCGACTCGCTCAGCGACGCCGGGTTGGACGCGCAGATTGCGGGTCTCCGTCGCCCAGTCATGTTCTTAGCGGACCTCCTGATCTCGCTCGCGCAGCGCCCCGACCTCCTGCGCTGCGACAGGCCCACAGCCGAGACCGCGTACCGCGAAGTCGCCGCGACCGTCGTGCAGGACGCCCGGGAGGCCGTGCTCGACTCCGAGCGCAACGCGCTCGAGGTCGCATTGCCGGACGACGGGGTGACGCTGACCCGTCTCCCGGGCAGCGAACCGGTTGCCGGCAGACTCGTCGATGACAACTGGCTCATCGGATGCCGCCCCGACCTCTGGGACCACGTCATCCATGAAGCGCCAGCGCGGCTTGCCCAGGACATGCGGCGCCAGCTGGCCGAGCGGATGCTGGCGATGTACGAGGTCGATGGCATGTTCATCCCCGCCGCAGCGTTCCGCATCGGCGAAGAGCGCGCGAAGGCGGTGCCGGCCACTGAGGCCGCGGCGCTGGCAGATGCGGCAGGCGTCGAGCGTCTGGAGGACCCACAACTTGACGCTGTGCTCGAGCTGCGGGACACGCTCGTCTCAATCTCCGCGCTCAGTGCGAACCTACATCAGCGCGAAAGCCGTTTCGGGACTGAGACGCTTGCCCGTGAGGCAGAGGCGCTCCTGCGCCGCGCCGAGGAGCTCACCGAGCGCATCGAGATGCCACAAGGGTTCCCGCCCTCGGTGCCGCTTCTGATCGAGCTGGCGGGAAAGGAGTTCAAAGGCTCGACGGGCGTGTCGCAGGCCGCGGGCATGGCCGTGCTGAGCGAGTTTGGTGAGAACATTGTCGACTCGCTCCTCCTCGACCAAGTCCTCGCGACCGCCGTGGCCGCAGCTGTGGCGCGAGCGCGAAGCACGTGATTCCGCCTGCTCAAATCCCCGACGCTCCAAGCCACTGTCGAGTCGGGACACCACGTAGGGATCGGGCCTCGCCATCCCGGCGGGCATCGAACACTCTCCGTGTCATGCGCGCCACAGCCTCAGGGTGTGATGGGTGTCGTCAACCGGGCTGGGCGTCTACTCGGCCGGGTTGCGTGTGCGGCCAATGCTGGTGTCGCAACCATCTCCGTGAGAGTGACCATAGACCTGCCTCAGTGGCAGGAGTGCCGAGATCCGAACGAGGCGAGCGGCCAGGCAGCAAACCCGATCGGGACCGCGACCCGTTTACTCGATTAGCGGGACCCTGAAGTGGGGGGTCTGATCTCTGCAGCGAGGGTTTGCGGTTTCGATTCCACGCCGTGAGGAATGCGCCGTGCGGTGATGTTCGAGGTTCCTTCCACCGCTCGCCCCGTGCGGATGCTCGTCGCCCGAGCGACGGTGCTGATGACTTTCTTCGTTGCTGCTGGCCTCTTGAGCGCCGCCACCCCGACAGCGCAGGCCGGCACCTACCAGGCGCGGCAGTGTTGGGAGGGAGAGACCTGGCCCGCGCCCTATCTGAGCGACGCCTACCAGAGAGCCGGTTCGAATTACGGGAGCTATCCCTACATCTTCAGCGACTACAACTGCGGGGACGGAAGCGAGTACATGGGCGTCGGAGCCACCTACAGCTGGGCGTCGTACGGCGACTACGCCTATTGGGCCTTCGATGCCCCCGCGAACACGAGCTTCACCCGGTTCACGGCCAACCGCATCTACAGCGCGGTCCACTACTACAACAACACCGGCATCTTCGTGCGCAGCGGCGGCGCCTATCAGACGTTGTTCCACCACTACACCAACGGAACGGCCTACGACGGTCCGGGCGACTGGGCCGTGTCCGGCGACCAGATCATCTCCCAGGTGTGGTGCACCGGGTTCGGATGCGACCCAACGAGCGCAAACGGCATCTACCTCACGAGCATGACGTTCAGGCTCAATGATCCGCATCCACCGACGATCTCGAACGTGCAGGGGAGCGTCTTCAGCGGGGGCTGGAAGAAGCCGGGGACTGAGAGCGTCTCGGGTCTGGCCAACGACCTCGGCGGTGGCGTCAGCAAGGTCGGTCTCAAGGTCACCAACGGGTCCTCGACTACCGAGACGGCCCAGCAGCCGTCAAACTGCACGACGACGAGCTCCGGTTATGCCGCCGTGTTGCGGCCGTGCCCGTTGCAGGCCTCCTATTCGAGATCCGTAAACACGGCGAACCCTCCATTTGCCTCCGGCATCAGCACGGTCTCCGTCTGCACGAGCGACTACGCCAACCTCGGAAGCGCTCCGAGCGAGGATTGCGAGGCGGCGACCCTGAAGCTCGACGGGCAACCCCCGAGCCAGTCGATCTCTGGCAACGGCTGGACGCCGGCCGGGAACGTGCTGACCGGCGGCAACAAGACGATCGGCGTCAGTGCGAGCGACGGCGTCCAGGGCGGCGCAGCGAACCAGCGCCAGTCCGGCGTCGACCGGATCGAGCTCCGGGTCTGGAGGGAGAACGAAGCTCGCCCGAGCACACCGACGATGACGCGGACGCAGACCGGCACCGGTTGCGGGACGACGCAGGACAGCTGCCCGCTGAGCGCCACCTTCACCTACGACCCGGCCGCCTACACGACCGCGGCCGCGAGCAACATCAAGGTCGAGGTGATCGCGGTCGACGAGGCCGGAAACACCACGCCGGTCATCGAGGGCACGAACCGCAAGACCTTCACCGTGGTCGCCTCACCGGATCCCGAGACGACGATCACCGAGGGACCGAGCGGCACCATCACCACAAGCGCAGCGACGTTCCGGTTCACGTCGTCGATCCCGGGCTCAAGCTTCGAATGCCGGATGGACGGCGGCGCCTGGGCGACGTGCGCCTCGCCGAAGACCTACACGGGCCTGATTGACGGCGACCACGTCTTCGAGGTGCGGGCGAAGTTCAATGGCGTCGCCGACCAGACGCCTGCGAGCCGCGCGTTCTTCGTCGACGCCGACGTCACGCAGCCCGATGTCACTGTGACGACCGGCCCCCCGGCAGCTGACGGGAGCTATGCCGTCACGATTCGGGCCACCGATCCTCCGGCCGGGCAGTCGCTTGGATCCGGCGTCGAACATCTCGAGCTGCTCGTTGACGGTGTGCTCGTCCAGGAGTGGAACCAGACGTGCACAGCTGGCTGCTCGATGACGAGGACGGTCACGCTCAACGGCTCGCAGTCGACGGCGGACCATGAGATCCAGGTGTTCGCGGGCGACCGCTCGGGCAACGAGGCGTTGCAGCGGCAAGGCAAGCGGTGGATCCCGTACAGCAGCGACAGCTCGAGCCCCTACAACGACCGCTTCGGCTACAACGACAACTTCGAGTTCCCATCGCAACCTGAGCGGGTCGAGATCGCGTACGAGGGCGGCGCACGGCTGATCCGATTCGCGGTCGAGTGGTGCCGGATCGCGGTTAACCGGGATCCGAGCAATCCCGACAGCTGGGACTGGGCTCAGTACGAGCCGATCTTCCAGGCGGTCCAGAACCACAACAACACGCCAGGACTCGAGAAGATGAACATCCTCATCTACCTCACCGACTCGCCGCCGTGGGCCGCGACCCACCCGGACGGCGCCGGTGCGGCTTGCGGGGATGATCAGGACCCTCCGACCAGGAGCCATGACCTGTCCTGGCGCATGTTTGTGCGCGAGACGCTTGAGCGCTTCGCCAACCCCGCGACGCGGCCGGGGAACGGCGTCGAGGCGGTCGAGATCTGGAACGAGCCGAACATCCCCAGGTTCTGGGGCGGCGGGGCCGAGGACGACTTCGATCCCCAGCCGGACCGCTACGCGGAGCTGTTCAACGCGGCGTTCGCGGAGATCGAGGCGCTGCGGGCCGCCGGCACGATCCGGCCCGGGTTGAAGCTGCTGAGCGGCGGAACGTCGCCGGTTCGCAACGATCGCAACGACGGAACGTCGAATCCCGCAGGCGCCGGCCGCTTCCTCAAGAACGCCCTCCAGAACGTACCGGTCGGCAGGGTTGACGGGATCAGCATTCACCTCTACGCACCGACGGGGACGCGCGTTGAGGACAGTTGCCCCAGGGGGGAACGCGAGGAATGCGGGGTAGGTGCCAGGCAGTACCTCGAGGAGCGCTACCGGGACGTGCGCGGCTTCGTCGACGAGCTGGGGTCGACATACGCGGACAAGCGGCTGTGGATCACTGAGATCGGAATGCCGACGACAGATGGATCCAACACCGATCAGTTCAATCCTGCTACGCAGATGCGACGACTGCGAAGCGCCTTCAATCGCTACGGCTCGCGGTCACCAAAGGTCGGCTCGTTCATCGTGCACAACCTGATCAACAACTCGGCAATCGATGACAACGTCGACTTCGGCGTCCTCAATAACGACCCTCCGGTGTTCAGTGCGAAGAACGGCAGCGATGGTGCGTACTGCCAGCTCGCCGCTCTCGCCGCAGGGACGATGCCGCCCGAGCGCTGCTAGAGGTGCCGGCGTCGTGAAATCGTGGTGTCGCCGGTTCGATCTCGGTCCTCGCCATCTCGCGCGACCTCAACACGCGGCCTTCACCTAAGGCGCCATGCACCCTGGATCCACATCAGTCGACCCGTCATCCGGGCTGTAGAAGTCGATCAGATGCATCGACAGCGCGAACGTGCCCTTCTCGATGCTGTCGTAGGTATGCCAGCTGTCCTCGGTGTTCGGGTCGTCGTCCTTCGCCGCCCCGTGGACGTAGAGCGGGTGGATGAAGCGGAAGTCGGGGCTCTGGAGCTGCGGCCGGGCCCACTTGCGTAGCAGCACGCAACGGTCACTGAGGGTCAGCCGGTTGGGGTTGCCGAACCGGCTCGACTGGTTCGTCACCTCGAAGCGGAGGATGGCCTTGGCACCGGTCTTCTTCGCCGCGCGGATGAACGCAAAGTCGTTGCCCGTCACGCCATCACCACTCTCGCGGGCCACCTTGGCCGCCCGATCGAACCAGTCCGCGCCCTCGAGCAGGTCGAGGTGCCGCGCATGGGCCCAGGCGTCGGTCTTGAGGTTCGTGGGTGCGTCGGGCGCCCACGTCGTGTCGTTCGTGATCAGCTTCGGCCATCCCCCGGCCGAACAGGACACCCACCCCTTCTCCGGGTCGTGGACCTGCCCCCGGACGATGCGGTACACGGTCTTCTCCAGCCGCTCCTTCAGCTTGTACGCGAGGTCGAGGAACATGAAGTCGATGAGGTGGTCCTGGTCCGCCTG
Source organism: Actinomycetota bacterium (assembly GCA_030861775.1). Taxonomy (GTDB): domain Bacteria; phylum Actinomycetota; class Thermoleophilia; order Solirubrobacterales; family Thermoleophilaceae; genus AC-37. Next base: position 24,202 of record JALZEZ010000002.1, on the reverse strand, counting down.
CCTGATCGCGCACGCGTGCTTTGCGATCTCCCTCACAGGGCGCTGGTCATCGCCCTTGTCGTCTTCGTCCGCTCCGACGACAACCCCTAGCTTTACCCCCATGCCCTTGAGGTCGGCCAGGGCGCAGTACGCCTGCTCGTTCGTGTAGACGGCCGTGCCCGCGGGTGGGCAGGGGGTCGGGGGCTTCGGCGGGATGCCGGTCGGGCATCCGGTCGAGTCGCAGTTATTGCGCGCCTTGGTCGCCCGAAGGTACTCCGGCTTGTCTTCGGGGTGGAGCTGGATGTGCCTGACCAGGTCGTAGGCGAACTGGTTCGACGGCCGGGCGGGGCAGGTCACGATCCCGGGGTCCACTCCCGGCGGGCAGAACCAGCGGTCGCGATCGACCAGGAAGGCATCGGCGATGTCGGCGATGTCGGCGTTGGCGGGCCGGCGGTTGTCGGTCGCCTGCGCATTGTTTCCGGACTGGTCCCGGGCGAACGCCACGACCCCGTCGGGGGACTCCCCCGGCCCGAGCAGGAACGTCTTCGACATCTCGCAGCCGCCCTGGTCGCACGTCTGCTCCCGCGGGCTGTCGACGACCCTGCCGGCCGACTCTACGCGCAAGTACGACACCCCGCTGCCCTTGAACTCCTCGCCCCCGATCCGATCGCCGTCCATGGCGGTGACCCGCACTTCGCGTGTGCCGTCCTCGGCGGGCTCGTCGATGGCCACGTCGACCTCCGGATAAACCGCGTCGCCCGCCCACCACTCCTCGGAGGTCGCGCGCCCCATCCGGTCGACCGCGCGCACGCGGAACTTGTGCGCGCCTGGCGAGAGGTCGCCGGGATTCAGCGTCCAGCTCTGGCTCATTGGGCAGCTGCCGTCGGGGCACGCCTGCGTCCATTCCCGGTACGGAGTCGCGGACCCGTCCACGAAGACTTGGACCTTGACCACGCCGGAGCGTTGCGAGGACTGGCTGGCCCACGAGCCATCCGTAGCGTCAATCGTCAGGGTGAGCGGTCCCGCGCTGGGATCCGCCTGGCGGTTCGTGTAGAGGCTGCCTCCGAGGTTGAGCTTCGGATCGGAGCGATCGACGATGAGCTTGTAGGGCTTGTCGGGCGACTGCCGGCCGGAGAGGTCGATGGCCTTGCTGTTGAGCACGAACGCGCCTTCATCGGCTGGCGGGGAGAACTGGAACGACTCGCTGCCCGCGGTGATCGAGCCGTCGTTCGACTGCAGGACGTTGGGACACGGGTTCGATCGCGAGCCGACGCAGCTGTGCTCCCTGATCCTCCGCTCGCCCCAGGGGAGATCGAGAACGAGCTGCTTGACACCAAGCCCGCCGTCGGTGGCGCGCATCGTGACGTTGACCGGGCTCAACCCGTCGATCGCGCCGGCGTACGGAACCTCCGTACCGGTCCCGACGTCAACCACGCGGAGGTAGTCGTTCACCGGGTGCGTGCGGTCCGCCATCCAGATCTGGGCGCCGCCGAAGGCCACGTACCAGCCGTTGCCATTCCAGCCGTTGATGCTCGACGCGCCGCCGACGAAGAGGTGGTTGCCGGGGGTTCCGCCCACCGGGCAGCCGCTTTGGACGCACAGCCACTGGGTGTGGTCGTAGAGCCCCGGCCAGTTGACCATCACCGTGTCCCAGCTCGCGTCCGGTTTGCGCAGTCCCGCTGCCATGTAGTTGTCCTTCGGGAAGTGGTAGATGTGCGAGACCTTCGCCTTGTAGATGAAGGTCTCGCCCCACCCCTGCGGCCGGTAGACCCAGCCTCCGCCCTCGTAGCCGTAGTACCACCCGGCGCCGCCGAAGACCTGGAGGTAGTAGCTCGAGCCGGACTGCGTGTAGCCGGGGTACACCGTCCCGTCGGTCCACGGCTCCCACTGCCAGCCGGCGGGGACGCTCGGGTTCAGGAAGGGATCCTGGTCGTACATCGGGTCGACCCCGAGCCAGATCGTCGGGTCGAGCAGCAGCGGATAAGCGAGATCCCGGCCGCGGTGCTCGATGTCGACGACGATCCGGTCCTTCCGCGCACGCATCGACACGGATACGGGCCAGCCCTGGGCGTCGACCGCATGCGCCGGTAGTACCCCGCCGATCACCTTCTGGCCTCGTTTGATCGAGAGCCCTCCGCCGCGGCTCGCCACCAGGCGCGCGCGTGACGGAAGGTCGAGGTCGAGCGTGTAGCGCTCGGGACTCGCGGACGACCGGAGCTGTACCAGGGTCTCCACGCCGCCTGGCACCGGCTTGGCGATGAAGTCCGAATCCGTGCGGTAGCTCGCGTAGAAGACCGCGTCGCCGGAGGTCCGTGCCGCCGAGCCACGGGCCGCGTCCGCAGTGGTGATCGTGAGCGTCCGGTCGCCGAGGACTATCGGGTCGCGGACATTCGCGGGCAGCCTCGTTGGAACGAGCGGATTCTTCGGCTCGAGCGCTCCGTCGTCGGAGCGCAGCGCGAGGTCGACAGGGGAAGGGCGGCCTCGGTCGTTCCGCACCCGGAGTGGGACCGTGCTCTCGACCACGCCCTTCGCCCGAGTCCCCGGAAGGTCGAGGAGAGCGGCGTGGTCGCCGAGGTAGCGCTCGACCTCCCCGGCGTTCGCCAGTGGGCTCCAGGCTGGCTCGCTCATCACCGCCGGGAAATGCCTGAGCGCAAGCGCCATGGCACCCGCTCCGGTCATGCCCGCAAAGCGACCTCGAGTGGGCTGTCGTGAGGCGCGCCCCGCGACGCTGCGCCGATTCTCGACGCGGCGGCTCCAGCCCGCGCTGGCACGCTCTCGGGCCGCGGCGAGCGTTTGCGTGTTCGGGCCCGAGGCTATGGACCGGCCGGCCGCTCCGCCTGAGGAGCCGGCGGCGAGGACGAACGACAGCGCGAGCGCGGACACGGCGAGCGCCAAGGCAAGGACGAGAAGGAATCTCCTTGGAGGCATGGGAGGGACTGTCAATGGGGTGTGCGGATCACGGGGAGGGATCGAAGTGAGGGTCGCGTCGAAGTCCTGACGCGATGCTGAAATCGCCGAGCGAGAATCTCCGCCGCTCCCCGCTCGTCCAGGGGACTGCGTCCATCGTGTTCGCGCACGGGCGTGGCGTCAATCCCCAATCCGGGTGACCGGTACGCGGCGTTGCGAACCTGAGCCCGCGAGTGAGCCGCGACGCCCGCGCGAACGGATGACGGGCGCTGTAGTTACCAACGGATCCAGGGCCGGGCTCAGCACCCAACTTGCGACCGCCGTTCCTCAAATCGGCGGGCGCGAGATCCCGCCGGCGAGCGCCTTCAGCGCCCGGTGCTGGAGCTGGCGCACGCCGGCGGACGTCAAGCCCAGCACTTCCGCGATCTCGGTGGTGCTGAGCTGGAAGACAAAGCGCAGCGCCACGACGCGCCGCTGTGAATCCGGGAGCGCGTCGATCAGGTCGCGTACTCCGCCCTCCGGGTCAAGGTACTCGAGCAGCGATGTCGCGCGCTCCTCGATCGTCTCGGCGCGGTGGGGGACCGCGTCCGGCTGGACGCTGGTCGCTCGTCCCTTCCGGAGGTGGTCGATCGCGAGGTTGCGGACCATGCTGAACAGCCAGTCGCGGAACCGTCCGCGGTCGGGCTCGTAGCGGTCGAGCATCGACAGCGCCCGCACGAACACGTCCTGAGCGACCTCCTGCGCGTCGTCCGGGTTCTTCAGCGCGACCACCAGGTATCTGTAGACGCGGTCGAAGAAGAGCACGTAGAGCTCGGCGAACGCGAGCTCGTCGCCTGCTCGCGAGCGCTGCACCAGAGCGACCACGTCCTCGTCGCCACCAGCGCCGCGTTCCACGCGCTCCAAGACGACGAACGAGCGGCCGCGCGCGTCCTCCGCCCGGACCGAGACGACCCTGCTCGCTCCTCGCGGTTCCCTCCGTGCCGGGACGGGCGTCATGCCCTTCGACGAACTGCCCACCATGCCGAATCCTTCCCGGCGCGGACCTACGCGTCAACGCGTACCCATTTCGGCGACCCCCAACCGGAGGGATTTCAGCGCGGCTGTCACGGGTGGAGTTGATCGCCCGTACTTTGGGTCAAGCTCGTCGTAGGGAGGAAATTGGACCTGGACTCGCACGAGCCGCCGCGGGACCGGATGCGCCCGGCGGTGGCAAGGCCGTGCGCTCGTGCGCGGCGCAAGCGACCCGCGCTCGCACGCGGCGCACTGACCGCGCTCGCGGTCGTCACCGCGCTCGCGCTCCCGACGACAGCCGGCGCATCGAGTTACTCGGACGACGTCCTGGCCGAGTCCTCGCTGAGCGCGTACTGGCGGCTTGGCGACAGCTTCGGGTCCACCGCCGTCGCGGCGAAGGGGCCGAACGGCACCTACTCCGCGGGGATGCCCACGCTCGGCGCCGGGAGCCTCCTCCGCAGCGACACGTCCAACCCTGCGGTCGACTTCGACGGCACGGACGACCACATGCGGGTTGCCGACGGCCCGGCCACCGATCTCCGCTCCGAGATCACCCTCGAGGCCTGGGTGCGGGCGGACGCCACGACGAGCCGGCAGCTCATCACCAAGGCCGGCGCGTACCAGCTCCACCTCGACCCCAACGGCAGGTGGTACTTCGGCGTCCGGAGCGGCGGCCAGGAGCAGGGCGTCAGCGCGTGGGCCGAGCCGCCGGTCACGAGCGGACAGCGGGTCCACATCGTCGCTACCTATGACGGGTCGATGCAGCGCCTGTATGCGGACGGCGCGTTGATTGGCACGTCGGAGGCCACCGGCCAGATCGACGACGTCTCGGCCGAATTGCATGTCGGCGCCTGGTGCTGCACCGGTTCCTGGGACGGAGCGATCGACGAGGTGGCCGTCTACGGCGACGCCCTGAGCTCGAGCGCGATCCGCCGCCACTTCGAGATCGGCGACGACGGCACGCCGCCGGTGGCGCCCGAGGGCCTCAGCGCCTCAGCCGACGACGGGCGGGTGGTGCTCGACTGGACGAGCAATCCGGAGGCGGACATCAACCGCTACGACGTGCTCCGCGCGACCACGGCCGGCGGGCCGTACACGACGATCGCCAGCCCAGCCGAGTCGAAGTACGTAGACGCGACCGCGACCAACGACACGCGCTACTACTACGCCGTCCGCGCGGTGGATCGGGCCGGCCATGTCGGCCCACGCGGCTCAGAAGTCTCCGCCACGCCGCGCGCCGGTGCCTACCGCAACACCGTGCTCGACGAGCCCGGCCTGACCGGCTACTGGCGCTTGGCGGAGACGAGCGGCACCACGGCCGGTGCTCTGCGCGGCCCGACAGGCACCTACTTCGGGCCGCCCACGCTCGGCGTGCCGGGGTTGCTGCGCAGCGAGACCGATGGGGCGGTCGACCTCGACGGCGCGACCGATTACGTGCGGATCCCGGACGGGCCGGTGACGGATGTCGGCAGCGCGTTCACGATCGAGGCATGGGCGCGTGTGGATGCGACGCCGCCGAAGGTGATGCAGCTCATCACCAAGCCGGACGCCTTCCAGATCCACCTCACCGACACGCGCCGCTGGTACGCGGGCGTCTGGTCCGGTGGCGTCGAGGAGGGCCTCTACGACAGCGAGGCGCCCCAGGTCTCGGCCGGCGACCGCGCGCACGTCGTCCTCACGTCCGACGGCACCACGCTGCGCCTCTACGCCAATGGCGTCTTGATCGACTCCGACAACTCGCCGGGCGTGACCGACAACGTGGCCGAGGCCCTCCACCTCGGGAGCTGGTCCGGCGGCGGCTCGTGGGACGGCGTCCTCGACGAGATGGCGATCTACGACCGCGCGCTGAGCGCGAGCGACGTGACTCGCCACTTCCAGATCGGTGACGACGGCACGCCGCCCGCCGCGCCGACTCAGCTCGAGGCGACCGCGGGCGACGCGCGGGTGGTGCTCGACTGGGCGAACAACCAGGAGTCTGATCTCGCCGGCTACGACGTCTTCCGCGCGACCGTGACCGGCGGGCCCTACGTCCAGCTCAACGGCGCGCCGGTCACCGCGTCCCGCTTCGTGGACGAGCACGTGGTGAACGAGGACCGCTACTTCTACGTGGTCAAGGCCGTCGACCGCGCGTCGAACGTCAGCGCGGCGAGCGCGGAGGTCCAGGGCGCACCGAGCATCCCGTCGGCGTACCGCAACGGCGTCACCGGCGAACCGTCGCTGCAGGGCTACTGGCGGCTGAGCGACCCGGCCTCGGACGAAGCCGCCGCCGTTAGCGGTCCGAGCGGGACCTACCGCCACGGCGCGCTGCCGGGTGCGCGCGGCCTGCTCTCCGAGGACTCGAACACCGCGGTCGACTTCGACGGGGCACGACACTCGGTCGCGATCCCGGACGCCGACTCGCTCGACGTGACCAGCAGGTTCAGCCTCGAGGCTTGGGTCCGCCCCGACGCGATCCCGAGCGGCAGCGCGTCGCGGATCCTGACCAAGACGAGCACGTACTGGCTGGGCCTGGACCCGCAGGGTCGCTGGTGGGTCGGGTTCGCCGGCTCGCAGGGCTGGAAGCACCTGATCGCGAGCACCGGCCCGGCGGTCGGCCAGACCTACCACATCGTCGGCACCTACGACGGCGACACGCTGCGCCTGTACGTCAACGGCACCCAGCTCGCGAGCCAGGCGGCGAAGGGCAACGTGATCGCCACCGCGAACGGGCTCAGGATCGCCTCGCGGAGCGACAGCGAGCACTTCAACGGTGTGATCGACGAGCCCGCGATCTACGACGACGCGCTGAGCGCGGCAGCGGTCGAGCGCCACTACGAGAACGGCGCCTCCGGCACGCCGCCGGCGGCGCCGGTCGGACTCACCGCGGCGGCGAGCGACGAGCGCGTGACGCTCGACTGGACCGCCAACACCGAGCCCAACCTCGATGGCTACGACGTCTACCGAGCAACGGTCAGCGGTGGCCCATACAAGAAGGTCAACGACACGCACCTGACCGGGTCCGCGTTCGTGGACAAGGGGCGCGTGAACGGCCAGGCCTACCACTACGTGGTCAGGGCGATCAACACGGGCGGCGACGTCAGCGCCGACTCGGCCGAGGCCAGTGCGACGCCGCAGGAGCCGCGCCGCTACCGCGAAACCGTGGCGGGGCGTTCGAGCCTCGCCGGCTACTGGCGCCTCGACGACGCGAGCGGCGACCGCGCCGCCGCCGTGAAGGGGCCGGACGCGACCTACAACTTCAACCCGCGGCTCGGCCTCGCGTCGCTGCTCGCCAGCGACTCCAACAAGGCCGCCGGGTTCGGCGTCGAGCGCCAGAACGCGAGCGTGCCGGACTCGCCGTCCTGGGCGCTGTCGAGCGCGGGCTCGCTCGAGGCCTGGATCAAGCTCGACGAGCTGCCCACGAACGGACGCTTCGCGATCGGCAAGGACGAGGCCTACCACCTCGGCGTCGCGGCAGGTGGATACCCGGAGTTCAACCTGGACTCCGGTGACTCGTGGTGGTGGGCGCGGGGTCCGCAGCCGCTCGTGGCCGGCCGGACCTACCACCTGGTCGGCACATGGGACGGCACCACCCAGCGTCTCTACGTCGACGGCGCCCAGGTCGCGTCGCGCACGACGACCGTCGCCACCGCCGCCACGAGCTTCCCGCTGCGGCTGGGCGCGCGCGACCACTGGTGGTCGTTCCCGGGAACGGTCGACGAGCCCGCGGTCTACACCACGGCGCTCAGCGCGGCGCAGGTGAAGGAGCACTACGACCTGGGCTCGGACGGCACGGGCCCGCCGGCACCGGGCGGCCTGGGCGCCACTGGGGCGGATGGCAGCGTGGCGCTCGACTGGTCGGCTGTGACCGCGGACGACCTCGCGGGCTACGACGTGTTCCGGGCCACCAGCGCCGGCGGCCCGTACGCGAAGCAGAACGACGCCGCGGTGACCCTGTCGGCCTGGACCGACACCGAGGTCGAGAACGGGACGACCTACTACTACGTCGTGCGCGCCGTTGACCGGGCCGGCAACCGCAGCGCCGCCTCCAGCGAAGCGCGCGCACGCCCGACGGGCGGCCCGCAGCTCCTCGAGCCCGACACGGTGCGCTCGAACGGCGCCGACCTGCGCTGGACGCGCTTCGAGCGCAGCGAGGACGGGACCTTCGGCTCCTACGAGGTGCACCGCGCCGCCGGCGGCGGCTTCACCCCGAGCGACGCGACCCGCATCGCCACGATCACCGAACCCGGCGTCACGACCTACCGCGACACGACCGCCGCTCCGAGCCGCACCTTTACGTACCGCGTGCTGACGAACGGCGTGTCCTCGGGCGCGCGGACCGTGACCACGCCCGCGTCCGGGCAGGCGCGTAAGTCGCTCCAGCCGAGACCGGCCGAGGCGCGCGCCACCGACGTCCGATCCGGCTCGTGCGCGAACCGCGGCGGCGACGGCGCGCTGCGCGTGGGCAGCACTCCCGAGGCGGTGCGCGGCCTCGTTCACTTCGACCTGCGCGACATCCCGGCCGGCGCCGACGTCAGCGCGGCGGAGCTGTCGCTCTACCTGCGCACCCCGCCGCCCGCCGCCATGACGGTGACGGCGCACCGTGCGACCGCGGCCTGGGGCGAGGGCAGCGGCCGCGGCGACTGCGGTGGAGGAGCGAGCTGGGACTTCGCCGACGACGGCATCCGCTGGGCGAGCGGGGGCGGGGACTTCGTGGGCACGGCGTCCGGGCAGGTTGCCCACGGCGCGGCCGACGCGCCCGGCTGGGACAGCTTCGACGCAACAGGCGCCGTGCGCGCATGGTCAGCCGGGACCGCGCCCAATCACGGACTGCTGCTCAAGGCCAGCACTGAGACCGATGGAACCGCGAGCGCGGCCACGTATCTCTCCGACGACGCGGCCGAGGCGTCACTGCGTCCGAAGCTCACGGTCTCCTACGCCGACCCAACGAGCAAGGCTGTCGGCCCGGACGTCGCGGTGCGAGCGCCCGGCGCCGGCGAGCGCCTGCGCGGTACCCGCACGATCGAGGTCGCGGCCTCGGACGATCGCCGGGTGGAGCAGGTGCAGTTCCTCGTCGATGGCGCGGTGGTCGGCACCGACTCGACCGCCCCCTACGCGGTCGACTGGAACACTTCGAGCGTCGGGAACGGGACGCGGCGGCTGTCGGCGCGCGCCACCGACGACGCGGGGAACGACACGACCTCGCCCGAGGTCAGTGTCGAGGTCCACAACTCCGACCCGGCGACGACGAAGGTGACGGCGCCGGCCAACCGCTACGAGGACACCGTCAAGAACGACTCGCCGAGCGCGTACTGGCGCCTCGGCGAAACGAGCGGGCTGGTCGCGACGGACGCCTCCGGCAATGGGCGCAACGGCACCTACAGCGGAACGTACCTGCTCAACCAGACCGGGCTCGTCACGGGCGACACCGACAAGGCTGTGACGTTCCGCAACGCGACCGTCGACGGCACGCTGACCTCCACCGGCTTCTCAGGACAGCTCGGCTCCCAGGTCTCGGCCGAGGCGATCGTGAACTACGCCGCTCTCAGCAAGTCCGGCACCCACAACCGGGTGATCTCACGCGGCTGGGGCTCGTCCGGCGGCTGGCTGCTGAGCGTCTACAACGCCTCCGGCATCCAGCGCGCCTACTGGGCGATCAACAAGGCCGGCACGGTCAACGTGGCCGAGGCCAACGTGACGGCCGGGCGGCTGCACCTGGCCGGGACCTACGACGGCACGACCATGCGCCTGTTCGTGAACGGCGCCGAGGTGGCCACACGCGCCGTTAGTGCCGCGGCGCTGAACACCACGGCAAGCGTGCTCGTCGGCCAGAACGTGACCGGCGACATCACGATCGACGAGGCCGCGGTCTACGGCGGTACCCCGCCAACCGCGGGCTCGTGGCTTGCGCACTCAGACGTGGGGCGCGGCCTGACTCCCACGATGAAGGGCACCTTCACGGCCAAGGCCGACGCGAGCGACGACCTGGGGGTCGAGCGCGTCGAGTTCTTCCTGGGGGATGACCTCGTCGGCGAGGACACCACAAGCCCCTACAGCGCACCGGTCGACACACTCTCGACGATCAGCCCGGTGTACGACGGCGACTACACGCTGACGACCAAGGCGCACGACACGAGCGGGCAGGTAACCGTCTCGAGCCCGGTCAACCTCAGGGTCGGAAACGCGCAGGGGACCAAGTACGTGGCCGAGTACACCTCGACCGCGGCTCCCGCGAGCGTGACGTTCGACGACGCCCCGGGCGCCACCCAGGAGCCGCAGCCGCTCGACGTGACGGTCACCAACAAGAGCACGTTTACGTGGAGCGCCGCGAGCACGAAGCTGCGGCCCCAGTGGGTGGCGAAGGACGGCACCGTCACGAGCGCCGGGAGCGACGTGGCGCTGAGCGCGGACGTGCCGGCGAACGGCCAGCAGACGCGTCGAGTCACGGTGACGGCGCCAACCCTGCCCGAGGGGGTGGAGCAGGCCGACTACTCCCTTCGCGTCGACCTCGTGGATACGGCCGCGTCCGTTACGTTCTCCGGCAAGGGGAGCAAGCCGCTCGAGCACGGGGTGGCGGTCGTCCGCAAGGCGCGCATCGAGCCGGGGCTCGAGCGCTACTACCACTACGAGGGCGACGAGCTGGGCGCCGGCATGCAGCACATGGTCAACGTCGCGAGCGGGAACTCGATCGTGCGCTGGACGCCGTTCGAGTCGCCGGGGCGCGGCCTGAGCACGGTCCTCGACCTCACCTACAACGCGCTCGACGACAAGAAGAAGGGCTCGCCGGTCGGCAACAACTGGTCGCTCTCGATGTCGAGCCTGACGCGCTTCGGTGAGCCGCTGGACGTCCACCCGAACAAGGCCGACGACCTGGCCGGTCGCGCGAACCGCTACGTCGAGTTCACGGACGCCGACGGCACCACGCACCGCTTCACCGGCAACGCCAGCGGCGGCTGGGACCGGCCGCCCGGCGTCCATCTCTTCCTGCGTGAGCACTCGACGACCGACCCGCGCAAGAAGTGGGCCCTGACCAAGCCCGACCGCGTGACCTTCTTCTACGACGCCGAGGGCTTCCCGACCGAGGTCGAGGATCGCAATGGGAACCGGATCGTGTTCACCCTCGAGGCCGTGCCGAACAAGGAGGACCCGCACGGTCCGGCCAAGCGGATCGTCGCGGTCACCGATCCCGCCGGGAACGACTCCTCGCCGGCCGCCAATCGCAAGTTCCAGCTCGCCTACTACTCGAAGGACGAGGCGAAGAAGCCGCAGATCCGCGGGAAGGTCAAGCGGATCACGGACCACAACGGGAGCGCGCTCGACTTCGAGTACTACCGGGATGGCAACCTGCGCAAGCTCATCCAGCGCGGCGGGCCTGGCACGAGCTCGGAGATCGGGCAGGTTCCGGACCGGACCTTCGTCTTCACGTACACGACGTCGAGCGGCTCCGGGCCGGCGATCCCGGCGTCCGGCGATCGCGTCGATCCCGACGAGAAGACCTCGAACCAGTCCACCAAGCTGTTCAGCGTCCGCGACCCGCTCGGCCGGGAGTCCACCTTCAGCTACCTCGGGCCGGGCGCGGGGCGAGAGCGCTGGCGGCTGGCGTCGATCGAGAACCGCGCGAGTGAGCGCACGACGTACTCGTACGACACGACCGCGCGCACCACGACCGCGACGGCGCCGCTCTCGCGCGTCACGAAGTACGACTACGACTCCCAGGGCAAGGTCACGTCGATCCTCGACCCGATCGGCGAGCGCACCGGGCTGACCTGGACCGCGGACCGGCACGTCGAGCGGGTCACCGAGCCCAGCGGGCGCTTCACGGAGTACGCCTACGACCAGAATGGCTACGTGACCCTGCGGCGCGACCAGCGCGGCAAGAATACGACGCTCGAGTACGACCACCCCGAGCCACATCTCTCCCAGATCCGGCGCAAGGTGGACCCGAAGGGCAACGAGCCGGGGGCGGACCCGAATGCGCACGACTGGCTGTTCGAGCACGACGCGAAGGGGAACCTGCGCTTCGTCACCGACCCGGACGGGTTCCGCAGCGAGCGGTCGTATCTGACGAACGGCAACGTCGAATGGACGAAGGACGAGAACGGCAACCAGACGTCGTTCTTCGATCACGACGCCAACGGGCTTCCTGGCCGAGTGACCGACGCGGAGGGCCAGACGACCCGTTTCGGCCACGACGACGACGGCCTCCTGCGATGGATCCAGGACCCGGTGCACGCGAGCGACGGCGGCTCGGACGCGTCGAGCTATCGCTCGGAGATGCACTACGACGCGTTCCACCGGATGGCGCGTCAGAGCGCGCCGCTCTTGACTCATGGCGACCGCGGGAAGCTGATCTGGACCGGCGCGGAGTTCGACGCGAACGACAACGTCAAGGTCGAGATCGGCCCGCACGAGGGTCGCGGCTGGACCGGTATTGGTGCCAAGACGACGCACGACTACGACGCGATGGACCGGCCGACGCTGACGACGGGGCCCGACGTGGAGGCCGACCCGAACGGCGAGCGCATAAAGACCGAGTACGACGCGGCCGGTCGCGTAGCGCGCCTCCTCGAGCCGCTCGCCATGCTCGAGGGCGACTCGAACGACCACGTGACCGAGTTCGACTACGACGCGCGGGACCGGATCGCCACGAAACGGCGGCTCGGCGGAACGGCCGGCACGCAGCGAACGCACTACTGCTACGAGGCGGGCACGGGTGACGTCAAGTGGATCGTCCCGCCGCGCGCGGACGCGAGTTCAGGGAGCTGCGGTGGCACGACGCCTCCGCGGTACGCGCAGAGCTTCGGCTACGACGAGGCGCACCAGCTCCTGTCGGTGACCGACGCGGGGCACGGCGCGGCCGGGGCGACGAAGCACACCACCCACCGCACCTACGACGCGAACGGCAACGTCAAGACGACCACCGACCAGCGCGGGACCACCACCGAGATCGACTACAACGGCCGTAACCTGCCGGTCGAGCGGCGGGCGCCCTTCAACCGCGCCACCGGGCGGCTGCTGAAGACGCGCTACCACTACGACGCGGCGGGCAACCGGACGAAGGTGGTCAGTCCGCGTGCCTATGACGCGGGGGGACCCGACGCGACCGAGCTCGCGACGACGACGCACTACGACAAGGTCAACCGGCCGATCCGGCTGGACCTGCCAAAGAGCGCGGGCGATCCGGACCAGATCTACGTCCACCGCCGCTACGACGCGAACGGGAACCTCCGCGCAGTCTCGCTTCCGGTCACCCAGGCCGAGGGCGGCGATGCGACCCTGGGCAACATCGGTCCGGACCAGAAGACGACCCTGACCCACTTCGACACCGGCTGGATCAGGACCGAGAACCAGCCCGGCACGCCGCAGGTTCGCTTCGCATACACGCCCGAAGGCCGGCAGGAGACGCGCACCCCCGAAACGGAGGACGGCGACCTCCGTCTCGACCGCCAGTCGACCTGGGAGTACTGGCCGGACGGGATGCTGCGCGAGAGGACGGAGCGCGACGGCGGCGCGATCTCGTACGAGTACGACGCCAACAACCAGCTCAAGGTCGCGAACGACGAGAGCGGCGTCCGCGACGCGGGCAGGAAGCCGATGGACATCCGCGTCGACTACGACGGCCTCGGCCGCCAGTCAGAGGTGCGCCAGCAGGAGGTCGGCTCGAGCCAGTGGCTCGTGACGAAGGTCACCGAGTACGACCTGAACGGCAACCTGATCGAGCGGATCGACAACCGTGAGGAGACCACGGGCGGCAGCACGGTCCGTCCGGGCCGCCGTCACCGCTACGAGTACGACGACACCGGCTGGCTAACGAAGCAGACCGACTTCGGCCGGAAGGACGGCTCGGACACGGATGCCCATGTCGACGACCGCCAGATCGTGACCGAGTACGTGGAGACCGGATGGTGGAGGCAGCGGACGATCTCCAAGCGGCCGCAGGGCGCGCCGCCGAGCTCGGACCTCACGGCGGTCAAACAGAGGACGACTCGGGACCACTTCGACAACGGCAAGCTCAAGACACTGGAGACGCGCAACGGGAGCGGCACCGTGCTCGAGTCGCACGACGTCAGCTACGCGGACGCCGCCGGCCGCTACGTGAACGGCCACCGCACGAAGGACGTGTTCACCCTCCGCGGGCCGGACACAGGCGCCCCGTGCCGCGACGCGGGCAATCCGTGCACGACTCACTACGAGTACAACGCGCGCGAGCAGCTGACGAAGGAGCACCGCGTGCGTCCCGGCCACGGGGAAAAGACCACCACCTACGACCTACTGCCCACAGGCGACGTCGACATCGAGGAGCGGGTGGAGGAAGGCCTCAAGATCGACAACGACTACGTCGGCCAGCAGCTCACCCAGCGCAAGGCCAAGCGCGGCGAGGTCGAGGCGATCCAGAAGTACGAGTACGACGCCGACGGCAACCTCGAATGCGCCTGGGAGGCGGCGAACGAGGGCGAGGACCGGAGCTGCGCGACCGCCAGCGACAAGCTGCGCGAGCAGTACGACTACGACCCGCTCAATCGCGTGCGCCGCGTGCAGCGCTGGAGGCTCCAGACCGGCACGAAGGACGATGAGACGACCTACGTGTACGACGCGCTGGATCGCGTGGTACGGCAGACGGAGACGCACGGCGACGGAAGCGACCCCGCGCGCGACCGGACGACCGACTTCACATACCTCGGGACGACACGGCGCGTGGTCGAGGAGGTGCTCGACTACGCAGGGGACAAGCCGACGCGCACAAAGGTCTTCTCGTACGACGCGCATGGCAACCGGATCGCAATGAGCGATAAGCGCGGCACCGGGGAGGAGAAGGACCTGACCTATGCCGTCAACGTCCAAGGGAGCGTCTCGCTGCTGATCGACGACGCGGGCGAGGCGAAGGCCCAGTACGGCTACACGGCGTATGGCGAGAAGGACGAGAAGCTCACCCAGGAGATCGACCCGAGCACCAGCGAGGTGGTGGAGGACGAGTTCGGGGCCGAGGATCCCGTGAACCCGTACCAGTACACCCAGAAGCGCTACGACTCCGGCTCGCAGACGCTCGACATGGGAGCCCGCCGCTTCGGCCCTGAGACCGGCCGCTTCCTACAGCAGGACTTCTACGAGGACGCGCTCGGCAACCTCGGGCTCGCGACCGATCCGCTGACGGCGAACCGCTACTCGCTCGCCGGCGGGAACCCGGTCAGCTTCGTCGAGGTCGATGGCCACAGCGTGCTCGACATCGAGGGCATCGATGGTGGCAGTGGTGGCGGTAGTGACGGCGGTGGCGGCGGGTTGAACGGCATCGAGGGCGCCGAGGGCACGCCGCAGCTCCGCCCGGTGCAAGACTTCGCGCCGCGGCTGAAGCCTGTTTCGGAGTTCGGTGGAGCGCCGCGATCATCCGCGCCACCGCTGCTGCCGCTTTCGGCATTCCGGGGAGCGCCGCGATCGTCTGCGCCACCGCTGCTGCCGCTTTCGGATTTCGGCCACACGCCGCCGCCGGAGGGGCTGGGCGAAGCATTCGACGCCATCGGTGGCCTCATGGACATCCTGCGAAAGATCAACCCGTCGTCGGCCGGAGACTTCGCCCTGAAATGGGGAGGCAGGATGTTCAGCGCCTTGGGCGCGACGGCGAGCTACAAGGAGAACCGCGCCGAGGGCGACAGTATCTTCAAGGCGGGTTTCAAGACGGCCGTAGGCACCGTCGCAAGCGGCGGTGCCATCGCAGCAGTCGGCGCCGGTTGTGCGACGCTGTCGAGTGGAATAGCTATCGGCTTTTGTGCCGCCGGCGCGTTGGCCGTCGGCGGCATGGCCGGCGAGGTCGGCGAGACGCTCGCAGACAAGGCTTGGGAGAACCCTGTGGATGCCCTCCAGATCGTCACGAACCCCACGGGCTATGCGGGGAGAGAAGCGGTGGAAGCGGGAATGGAAGCCATAGACCAGTCCGGCATAGACGACGCCATTGGCGAGGGGGCGTCCGACGTGTGGGACCAGGTCAGCCCCCTGGTGCCCCGCGCGTGGTGACCGTCGCTCGAGCTGGCCTAGTAGCACCCCACGAGTGCACCGCTATGGACGGCGCCCACCTCTGAGATACGGATTTAGCTGACGCCGAGGGACGGGCCGTCGGCGATGACCGCATCTTTGGAGGACGCCGGCTTGGCAAACGCTACAAAGCATGTCCGGCTCGAGCACTGCCAGCTGGCCGTCTGCGCGCCGGCGACATCCGCCGTCACTCATGACGACGATCGGTGACCACTCGGCGCGAGTGCCTCCGATCAGCGTTATGACCTCGCGAGCCGGTTCAGTCACAAACCGGCCGATTGGATCCGCGGGGATCCCGTCGCTCGTCACGCACACGGCTAGGCACTATGTGCAGGGGCTTGCGGGTTTCCGGCGGTCAACGGCGCGTCCCTGAAAATCGTGGTGCCCTGAGTTAGACCCGACGGGACGCCGGGTTCCGGACGCTACACGAAGGTGTGGTGTCCGGAAGGAGTCGCCAGCACCGGCTCGTTCCACCTGACCAACAAGCACTAGAACTCCTCGCTAGGCCTCGTCGGGTGTTGTGGTCATCCCCGCGCGAGGCTTGATCGGAGCCGCTTCCGGAACAGGCGGAGCGGACATCGGGATTGACGGAAACGCACGCCGAGCGTCAGCAGGCGACGATCAAGTGGAACGGCAGGGCCGCGGCGTTGCCGTCAGGGCCATACGGGGAACAGGCGACCCGCGCCGCGCAGTAGCACGGTGATCTCCTCACCCGGGCGGTAGCGCGGCGCAGGCGCCTCCACCCACTCCTCCGGCGAAAGCGACGGGCCGATCGTCAGCCCTCGCTTCGCTGCCCGCTTCGCTTGCTTGCGTGCGTGTTCGTCAGCGTCCCTCGGATCGATGAACACGTCGGTGACGATCGTCCCCGGGCGCGGGATCTCGATCGGCAGCACCCGGACGTCGACGCCTTCCTTCGACCAAGTGGCGCACCACCGCATACCGTCGCTGCTCTCCAACGTTTCCGCAAACGTGACCGGCTCATTCGTACGTGGATCGCGGAGTCCGAGCCGAGCCCGAGCGCGGCGGACGTCATCGACCGTGGCGAGCGGGCGATCGACGCGCTCGTTCGCCCGCACGTTGCATGGCGAGCAGACACCAATCACCAGTCCGCCGCCCAGCGCCTGCGCGATCACATGTTCGGGCGACGAGAGCGTCTGCTCGTCGCCGGAGTACCAACAGCGATCGACGTGGGTCATTGACACGGGGACCCACTATGCGCGCGGTGCGTGCGAACCTGGCGGAGCGACGCCGCAAAGACCGTCCGTTTCCGCCGGGCTCTTCCGAGATGCGGGGTTCGAACCCTCGTGTGCGGCGCCGTGGACGCGCGACAGCTGCGCAATCAGCGCGACTTGCCACCCGCAACCAGCCGCGACGAGCACACGCTGTCGCACACCCGGCACCGGATCGCCGGCAACTAGCAGAGCCACGTCGACGACAACGGCAACAAGCATCAGCGCGATCGTCGTGCGGCGGAACCAGCGCGCGAACCCGGCCGCATGCACACTGGTGACACCTGCGAGGAGCAACGCGACGCTGAGCACCCCGGACCCGGCGTCGTGTAGGCGCCCCGCGGCGGTTCTCGTCGTGCCCGGCGGTACTACGGACCCGACCGCCTGAGTCTCGAAGATCGCAGTGACTGTGGCGCCCGCGGCGGCGAGCATCAGACAGAGCGCAAGCAGTTGGCCGGCGCGATCTCGCGGCTCGGGTCGCGTACGGCGCAGCACAAGGAGCGAGGTAGCCACGAGGCCGACGGCCCACGCGACGAATCCGGCCCCCATGATTGACCCCGCATCCGTGTTGGCGTACTCGGAAATAACGTGCCGATGCGGGCGGAGCTCAGCCGACGCAGCATGCTGCAGCAGCACGACGCCGACAAAGACACCGACTCCCAGCCACGCCGTTACTCGGAGCTTGCGCTCGATCAATCGCTCGAGGCTCGTCGCTCGGCTGCGCGCGACGCGAGCACGGAAGCGATCTCGTCCGTCGCTACGCGCGGTGTCTGCAGCATCGTCGTGTACGAGACGAGAGCTGCAACCAGACTCGCGGCCGTCGCCGCACAGTAGGCCACGGTCGTACCAACCGGCTGGTGGTCGAAGGCGACGACGGTGCCGACTACCACGACGGCGAGGATGAGGAGCCCGACGAGCAGCTGGAGGAACCGGATGCTGCGACTCAATGGCGAATGCTTGCGGACGGGAGCGAGCGCGATCTCGTAAATCAGCGCGTCTTCGCCGAGCAGTTCGTCGACTCGGCGCTCGATGTGCGCGCGGCCCATGCCGAGGACAGTCAGGTCGCTGTACTGGTTGCACGCGTGCGCGAACAGCAGCAGCGTCAAGGATGGCAGCGGGAGCGCGACGTCCCATGAGTCGGAGGCGACGCCCGCGGACACGGCCACGGCGACCACCGAGAAGAGCAGCGCCGTCGCGCGCTCCGCGGCATTACGCGCGGCCTGATTCGCCGCAAAGAACGACGCCGCTTCGGAGCGATAGGTCGCAAGGAGCTCCTTCCGAGCGTCGTCCATGGCTCAAGAGTGCCACGGCATGCGCGTGGAGCATCGACCGGGATACGCAGCGCGGCGCGCACAAGAAAATAGAGTGGCGGCGTGGAACCTGAGCAATCGATGACCCGCTACGCGGGCATCGTGATCGCGGCGTTCGCCATCTGCGTCGCGGTCGGCCTGCCCGAAGCCGCCGCGTACGGTGCGGCGGTCGTCCTGGTGGCCGCCCTCATCCTTGACGGCGGCTATCGATTCGCGCTTCGTCGAGCGTCGCGGCCGGCCCCCGAGCACCGCACGCGGCTGGACCGCTTGGTCCGCACGCAGTGGGGGTTGTCGGCGGGCGCGGGCGCCGTGCTCGGAGCCCTCGGGCTCATCGTGGGGTTGGGACTGCTCGACCCGCCGCTCATCGTACGGGTGGTCATCGTGGCGGGCACCGTGGCCATCGTCACGATCTTCACGTCGAGTCTGGTCGACTGGTACTGGATCCTGCCGCGCATGGGCGGCATCGTGCGGCGCGCGCCCTGCGAGGAGGCGGGCGGCCAGAAGTGGGCTCGCGTAACCGGCGTCTGGCAGTTCCACCGAGCCGTCGCCACGCTGGTCGTGAGCGGGTGCGTGACCGGCGTCGCCGCGTACATGGGGCAGGTATCCGAGGACGACGCGAAGACGGCGTGGTTCGTCGTGGCGGCGGTTTTCGCCGCAGCCACGCTGGCGTTCAACAGCGCGTCGCTGCGGCTCCTGTTCAGCGCACTCAATCCGCGCCAGCACGTGGGCGACCTCGTCGACATCCACGGGCGGCCTGTGTACATCGTCGACATCGCGATCCAGGGAGCGAAGTACAAGAGGTTGGACAACCGCGCTCCGGCGGCAGATCCCGGACCTGACCCGCCGGACGATCCGCCGCCTGACCGCCCGTTCGGCGACAAGTCCGATGGGTCTCTTTCGCTCGACGACCTGGGCCGCTATCCAACAGCGAACGACCACGTTCCGCCGTGCGCTACGCGATGCACCGCGATCAACGTCTACTGCCGGCACAACGAGGCCGCCTACGAATAGGCGGACCTCCGTCCGAGCCGCCAGCCGACCCCGCTTCCGAAAGCGGCGGCACCGCCCCCGCGATGAGACGTGTAGAGGATTCAGGTCGACGTCCTCACCTCACGGGATGGTGCGGCACTGGGGAGCGCTCGGCTGCCCTTGACCTAGTCGAGAGTGTCTTAGGGGCCCCTAGGATCCGAAGCGTGTGGTTCTGGACCGCGATCTCCGTTGTGGCAGCAGTGCTGCAGATCGTCTTTTTGTTCCTTGCCGAACGGCGAAAGGGCACACCCACGCGCCGTCGTGCGGCCCTTGTTGGGCTCTCTGCATTCCTCACACTTACCGTCGGCTTCTCCGTCTACCAAGCAACGGAGAACGACCGCTATCGAGACGCGCGGGAACGGGCAGACGAGTTGCTTGTCGCTTTACCCCAGCTCCCAGGCCCACGAGAGCGCGCACTCGACGGACTTAGTAACGGCGAGCTACAGGGGATCCTGCTGGCGGGCCTCGCCTTCCTCGATTTCCATCGCGAAGACTTCCCTGACGCGTACAAGCACGCGAACCGGGTGTATCGGCCCCTAGCCGCACCCTCGTGGGATCGGACCCAGAGAGCTCGTCAGAAACGACGGATCATCCTCGTCGAGGCGGCGAGCGGAATGCTCGGCCTCATTTACGGCGCCGCGCGTTCCTAGATGGACGACCGGAGCTACTTCGCCATCAGACCAGCGATCATTGTCGCCATCGTCGTCGCTTTCTTGACGGCTGCCGTTCTCGTCCTAGTCCCCGGGTGGAACTCGGATGAGGCGCCGAATCCCCGCGCGCCTCTCGGTACGTACGACGGGTGCGTGGTGGTTGACGTATCAAGCTCGACTCGCAAGTCGCGTCACGCTTACCTTCGAGCCGCCCGCGAATTCGCCCTGCGCGTAGGGACTTCGAGCGATGGCGAGATCTGTGTGATCACCGCGGGAGGCAACCCACTCGCGAGTGAGGTGCTTGGCGCGGACGTCGGCCCAGATCGGGGCGTCGCGGACAACAACGCACAAGAGAAGGCTCAAGTTAGCCAGAAGGTCGATCACTTCGTCGATCAACTTGGGAGGTTGCTCGAGGCAGAACGCACGGAACGGCCCGGCTCCGCCGTCATCGCGTCGATGATCGCTGCCTCACGCGCCCTGCGAGAGGGAGGGAGGCTCCTCGTCGCGACGGATGGTTTGGAGACATCGTCACTCGGTCAGTTCACGCAAATGAATCTGAGTCCGCCGGGGCGTCGCAGGTTCATCGTTCGGCTACAGCGTCGCGACCTACTGGCCCGGCTTGGAGGGGTGACCGTCGAGATGCCGTTCCTAAATTTTTCGAGCGCGACAGTGGCGATCGAGCGACAGGTAGCCATCGAAGCCTTCTGGCTGGAGTACCTTCAACGCGCTGGCGCTACGGTTGAGATTGGGCGCCGAGGCTGAGGGAGGGCTTCCCGGCGGCACCGACCGTTATATGTAATTTGTGCCGTCGCATCCGGTGACTTGCCCGTAGTTAAGCCCGCCGTCGAGGCTCTGCCGGGCTGGGGACACGTTTCGGGGACACGGCCTGCGCGCCGCGCACGCCCCGTTGAACACCGCATGCGGCCGGCGGCAGTCACTCGCGATGCCCGCCGAACGAACCGGGGGCGCGACGAAACTTCGGGCCCTACCTCATGAGCTGCCACAGCCTTTCGGACCTGGAATGTCGACCGCGCAGGTATCAACACCCCAGCCACCGTCGATGCACATCGGACTCTCGAGTATCCGGTCCCGACTGCCTACGGTTTGGTCCGTACGATGCACCAACCCTACGTAACGCGGCCGCCTCGTCGGTCCAAGCGACTCCCAACGCGAAGAGCGCTCAAGACATGATCGTCGTCATTGACAGCAACATCTTCTTCAGTGACTTCTTGATGAGGCGTCCGCGCTTTCGCCTGATCCGCGAAGAAGCGCGAGAGGGGCGGTTCCAGCTGGCGATCCCCGAGGTGGTTGTGCAGGAGACCGTCAATCTGTACCGCGAGGAACTCGTTAAAGCCCACGCGAGTCTGCAGGACCGGATCCAGAAACCTCTCAGTCGGCTTAACGAGCTCGAAAGCGGCCTCCAGCCATCGACCGACCTCGACATCGATGCCACCGTGGCTACCTACGAGCGGCTCTTGCGGGAGCGCCTCGCTGATGTACGCGCGAACGTTCTGCCGCTCCCGAACGTACCCGAGCAAGATGTCATTGACCGAGCGCTTGCGCGGCGCAAGCCGTTCAAGCGAAGCGACGCCGGCTACCGCGACACGTTGATCTGGGAGAGCGTGCTCCGAGTAGCGCAGGACGACGACGTCGTGCTGATTTCGAACAATCAGAACGACTTCGGGGAAGACGATACGCCCGAATCGCTTGCTTCGCACCTGAAGGAAGATCTCGCCGCCGCAGGACTTCCGGCCGAGCGCGTCGTCCTAGTGCACGACACGACGCCGTTCATCGACCGCTATGTGCCAGCGTCTGCGGTACTCCTCCAGCAGGTTCGGGACGCGACCCAGACTCCGGAGTCGCCGTTATTCGCGCAGTTCGCGAGCGTCATCCAGCAAGCCGTGCTCGATTATCCGGTCGGTCGAGAGACACCGCGCGGGGACCGGCTCGACGAGATCCGCCTTCCGTATGGAGGCGAGGCCGATGGCGCAAACGTCAGCATGTTCGGCGATGTAACGGACATCGAAATTCACGAGGCGCGCGACCTAGCCGGCAACGAGGCCGTACTCGAGTTTTCTGCTGACGTTGAAGTGACCATCGAGTACTTCCTGCCGAAGTGGGAGGCGTGGCAGATCGATGAGGACGAGAGTCCTAGGGCGACCTTCGTAGAGCGCGACTGGAACGAGCACTACTCGTGGGTCGAGGCGGAGCTCGAACTAGATTTAGTACTGGTCGGGACATTCGACACGGAACAGAACGATTTGACGGAAGTCGAGATTCTTTGGGCGACGACTCCGTAGCTTTATGTTCCCGAGGCACGTCCCGCCGCGCGTCGCCTTGATGAATGAGGTGCAGGCGATCGGTTTCGATTCAACGACAGAGCAGCTCCGGCAGTAAGCGCGGGTCCCGAACGGAAAGCTCTGGGCGCGCGGAAACGTCTTAGGTCGGCCGCAGACCTTGCGCGTGATGCGTGCCGCTGTTGTCGACGCGAAACGCAGGAAGTCACGCACGAAAAGGGCCTCTACGCTGGGCTTTCAGAGCCGACGGGGGGACTCGAACCCCCGACCCCTTCATTACGAGTGAAGTGCTCTACCAGCTGAGCTACGTCGGCACGCGGGCCCGAGTCTAGAGCCGCGGGGGCGAGGTTTCCGCCCCGGCGACTGAGCCGGGCAGATGCTTCCCCGAAGGCTCAGGCGGCTTCCGCCGCACACGATCGACACGGACCTGATCGTCCTCGAGGCGCGCGGACTCCGGGCCCGGCTGCTCGGCCTCGCCCTGCTGCGCGAGCCGCCGCCGGGCGTCGCGCTGCTGATCCCGCGCTGCTCGTCGGTGCACACGTTCGGCATGCGCTTCCCGCTCGACCTCGTCTTCTACGACGCCCGCGGGCGCGTCGTGCGGATCGACCGCGGGGTGCCACCGAAGCGCGTGCGCCGCTGCCCCGGTGCGTGGGCCGTGCTCGAGCTGCCCGCGGGCGTCAGCCGCCCGAGCCGACCAGACGCCGCAGCCGGACCGTGAGCGCCGACAGCGCCAGCTCCTCGGTCACGTTCAAGGACAGCGACAGCCGCGTGTCCTCGCAGCGCTCCACCGCGGCGCGCAGCCGCCGTGCGTCGCGCCCCCGCGCGGCCGGGGCGAGGGCCTCGATCCTGTCGGTCCCCAGCACCGCCCCCTCCGCCCGCTCGGCCACGCAGACCAGGTCGCGGAAGGCCAGGGCCACCAGCTCCAGCCCCAGGTCGAGCACCTCGGTGCGTGCACGGCGGCCGTCGCGCTTGGCCGTCTCGTCGAACTCGCGCTCCATCGCGCTGCGGTCGCGGCCCTTCGGCTCATCGGCGAGCCGCCGCTCGGCCGCCTCCCCCACCTCCGCCTCGGCCTCGCGCTTGCGCCCCTCGGCCCGGGTGAGCAGCGGCGCCCAGGGCTCCCCGGCCCGCACGTCGCGGTCCTCGCCCGCCAGCGCGTCCAGCACCATCCGCTCCGCGTCGCCGCGCAGGGCCTGGCCGTCCTCGGAGGCCAGGAACCGGGCCCGGGTCAGGTTGCCGAGCGCGAGCCGCCCGCACGCCCCCGCGCGCGCCGGCTCGATGCCCTCGGACTCCAGGATCGACGCGATCCGCTCGGCCGGCAGCGGGTCGAAGCGCACGAGCTGGCAGCGCGAGACGACCGTCTCCAGCACCTGCCCGAGAGCGTCAGTGAGGAGGATGAGGTGAACGAACGCCGGCGGCTCCTCGAGCGTCTTCAGCATCCGGTTCGCCACCGTGTCGCTCATCGTGTCCGCGCGCTCCAGCACGAACACGCGCCGCGACGACTCGAACGGCGTGCGCGTGGCCGCGGCCACCACCGCCTCGTCCACGTCGCTCACGCGCATCTCGTGCGCGCCGGTGGGCCGCACCCAGGTCAGGTCCGGATGCGTCCCGTGCTGGACGCGCAGGCGGGCGCCCTCGGGGTCGGGCGCGCCCTCGGCGAGCAGCTCGGCGGCGAACGCCCGGGCCACCGTGCGCTTGCCGGTGCCCGCGGGGCCGTGGAAGAGGTAGGCGTGCGAGGGCGTGCCCTCCAGCGCGGTCGAGAGCACCATCCGCGCCTGCGCGTGGTCCTCGGT
>JALZEZ010000029.1 GCA_030861775.1 Actinomycetota bacterium | reverse complement strand
GTGCGCAGCGGGGCACCGGGGATCGCCGGCGGCAGGCTCTCCAGCGCCATCGCGCAGCCGAGCAGCAGGCCGGCCCGCCCGAATGCCACGTCGAGGTGCTCGCAGGGGCCGCGCACGGCCGCCGTGAACGCCTCCAGCGCCAGCCGCTGCGCGCCCTCGTCGCCCCGGGCCCGGGCCACCAGCGCCGCGACACAATGGACGCCGGGGGCGTGGTGGTAGAAGGAGCGCTCGCCGAAGACCTCCGGGACGATCTCGAGCTCGGCGCTCCAGAAGGCCTCATCCGATCCGGCGGCGGCCTGCGACCGCGTCGCCCACAGGTCCGCCAGCGCGAGCAGGTCCTCGTCGTCGCGAAGCGCCGCGAGCCGCAGCAGCGCGTACCCGAACCCGGCCCCGCCGTTCATCGCCGACGCGGTCGGGGCCGGCAGCTCGCCGGCGAAGAGGTCCCCGGGCACCGCGAGCCGCGCGAGCACGTCGTCGAGCAGCTCCCGGGCGGCGGACGACGGGGGCGGGGGCGTGCGGGCTCCGCCGGCCGTCTCCTGGTCGCGCGCCGCCGCGTCGCGGAAGCTCGCGAGGAGCTCGGTCGTGGACGGGTACCGGTCGCCCGGCTCCTTCGCGAGCGCGCGCCCGAGCACAGCCTCCACGGCGGGCAGGTCCGTCGTCCCGTGGCGCCTGAACGGCAGCGGCGGCTCCTTCACGAGCTGCCGCAGCATCGGCTCCGGCTCGAGCGAGAAGGCGTGCGTGTGGGCGCCCGTCAGGAGCAGGTAGAGCATCGCGGCCAGGCAGTACTGCTCGCCGGCGGAGGTGGGCGGAGGTGGCGGCCGGCGGGCGAGGTGGGCGCGGGCGACCTCGGGCTCCATGAAGAAGTCGATGCCGCCCCGCGGGCCGGCCGCGCCGCCCCCCGCCCGAACCGCGAGGCCGAAGTCGATGATCGCGACCGCGCCGGCGGCGTCCACGAGCGCGTTCCGGGGATGGACGTCGCCGTGGACGACACCCTGCTCGTGAAGGTGCGCGTAAGCCCCGATGATGCACTCGGCGAGCCCCAGGAGCTGGACGCGGCCGCCGGCCCCGCCCAGCGAGCGCGCCTCGGCCGCCGCCTGGTGGACGTCGACGCCGTTGAACCAGGACATGGCGAGGAACGGGCGGCCGTCGTGCTCGCCCAGCTCCAGGAGGCGCGGCGTCACCCGCCCGTCGAGGTGGCGGAGCGCGCCGGCCTCGTTCGCGAACGCGGCGGCCATCCTCGCCTCGTGGCCCACACGGGCGATCTTCAGAGCCGCGGGCGCGCCGTC
Organism: Actinomycetota bacterium; assembly: GCA_030861775.1. GTDB lineage: Bacteria > Actinomycetota > Thermoleophilia > Solirubrobacterales > Thermoleophilaceae > AC-37. The sequence goes on along the minus strand of JALZEZ010000029.1, from coordinate 14,905 downwards.
GGCCGCGCGCGCGAGGTGCACCTCGGTGTCGATCACGGCATGCGCCGGAGCGACGACCTCGAGCCCGCCCACGCGGTCGCCGGGGGCGAGCGAGGTGGCTATGGGCTTCGCCAGCTCGGAGTCCGCCGCCACCAGCAGCCCCTCGTTGACGAAGCCGGCCAGCACGCCGAAGGCCTCGTCGAGCGTCGCGCGCGGATCGCTCCCCTCGGCGACGCTGTAACCGATCACCGCGTCGACGATCGTGGTGGGCGAGCGGAAGCGCTCGAGCAGCGCCGCCGTCTGCGAGTCGACGATGCTCGACGTCGACCGCCCCAGCGGCCGGGTCACCGAGTAGTCCCCCGGCGAGTGGTCGATCTGCCTGCGAAGGTCCTCGGGCAGGTCCGCCACGGGGAGGATGGCCACGTCGGCGGGCAGGACGAATGGGTCGTCGATCGCCATCGCTCTTACACGCTCGCCAGCGCCTCCGGCCACATCCCGCTCGCAGGCACCCAGGTGTCCGTGTCGACGCCGCTCAGCCGCAGCCGCTCGAGAGCGAACCGCCACGGCTCGAGGCCGGCTGCGTCCGATCGGCGCGCGAGCGCCAGGTACGCGGCGAGCTGCTCCACCACCCACATCCGCCAGCTCGATGCAGGGCCCGACCCGCCCGGCGGGTCCGCGCCCCATGACAGCAGCCCGTCGCTCGTGACCGCGGCCGTGAAGGGCACGCCGTGCGCCGGGCAGCCGTCCAGGCGCTCCCTCAGGAGCTCGGCGGCCTCCTGGAGGTCGTCGAGGCGGTCCAGGTACACGACGAGCTTGTCCGGCCGGCAGACGTCCGGGAGGTCGCGGCCGACCTTGAACGCGACCACGCCGCGGGCCGAGGCGAGCGTGCCGGCCACGGCGGGCAGGGCGAGCTCGAGGGCGTCGGCGGTGGGGCTCACGTACAGCTTGTAGTTGGCCGCGCGGCCACGCGACCGCCCGCTCGGCATCGCCCGCGGGCGCCAGTGGCGCCAGACCGTGCGCTCGCCCTGCGGTGGGGGGACCTCGATCCAGCCGGACTCGATCTCGGGCCATGCCGATCCGCCCGGCACGACGCCGAGCCGTGCGGCGACCGCGTGCTCGTCCGGCAGCTCTCGCCTCAGCCGGGGCGACACCGGCTTGCGGCCATAGAAGTAGAGGCGCAGGGCCAGCAGCGACTCGGGCAGGCCATCGAGCTCCTGGCCGTAGCGCAGCGCCGCGGTGGAGAGCGCGGCGATCCGCCCGCTCCCGGCGGACGAGCCGCGGCGGCCCAGGACGAGCTCGCCGGCACGGGCGCCCGACACGAAGTCGCCGTCGGCCTCGATCTCGAGCACCCCGTCCACGACGAGGCGCGCGATCGTGCGCTCGGTGTCGTCCCCGAGCCGGGCCCGGACGAACTCCGGCAGCGGCGCGGGCTCCGCGAGGGTGAGGAACAGGAGCGCCGTGTCGGTCGATGCGGAGCGCGGCTCCAGGTCCGCCCCCGCACGCGGGCGCAGTACCCCGTAGAGCTCGTCCCCGCCGTCCTGACCCGCGACGAGCTCGCGCTCGGCGGGCGCCAGGCGGTCGAGCAGGACGAGCTCGTAGAGCGGGTTGGCGCGCAACACGCCGCTCTCGGCGGACGTCTCGCCTACTCCTTCCCCTCCTCGTCGCCGTACCGCTCCCTCAGCGCATCCTCGGCCCTGTCGAGGTCGTCGAGCTGAGCCTGGACCCGGTCCTTGAGCTTCTGCGCGAACGCGTCGACCTCCCTCATCCGCTGCTCGAGGCGGCCCCTGAGCACCGGGAGGTCGTCGGGGGACACGAGCGACCGTCCCCGGCCCTCCGCGGCCACGTAGACGGGCAGGTCAGTGTTGATGTAGCAGTGGGTGCCGGTCTCGCAGCTGTCCCACTCGCACGACCAGGGGCCGCAGCCCGTGTAGTGGAGGCAGCGGGGAACGCCGACCCGGCCGTGGTGGACAGGGTGGTTGGTCGGGTAGTGGCAGGTCTGGACCAAGAGGCAGTGCGTCGCGTACAGGAGACACGAGTCGTGGCACTCACTCGTGATCATCGGGCAGAACCGCGCGAGGTCGTCGGCCGCCGCCTCGACGACGTGCGTCTCGTCCCCGCATGGCAGCTGGACCCTCAGCCGCTTCGCCCCGAACGCCATCCCCACCTCGATCGCTCGACGACCGCGGCGGATACTACTACTTTTGCGCCAAGTTCAGCGCGGAACGGACGTTGAGCGCTCGGTGCCGAGCACGCGGGATCTACGGGCCGGCGTCCCGGTCCCTGAGCGCCTGCTCAGCCTTCCCGAGGTCGTCGAGCTGCTCCTGAACCTGCTCCTTCAGCGCTCGCGCGAACGCGTCGATCTCCCTCATCCGCTGCTCGAGGCGGCCCCTGAGAAGCGGAAGGTCATCGGCCGCGACGAGCCCACCGCGCGGGCTCGGGAGGATGGCGGGATTGGTCCAGTAGCAGTGGGTGCCGGTGAGGCAGCTGCCGGGTGGGCAGCTCTCGGGGGCGCAGACGCCCGTCCTGAAGTCCGCGCAGGTCGCGAGCTGGACCGGGCAGGCGCTCACGAACTCCGAGGGGCAGCCGGTCGCGAAGGCGACCGGGCACGGCGTGCGCTCGTCGGCGGCCACCTCCACGACGCGCGTCCGCTCGCCGCACGGAAGCTGGACTCGCAGTCTCCTCGAGCCGAACGCCATCCCGCGCGTAATCGTACGCCTCTTACCGAGATCCTCCGGCCCTTCGGATGCTCGCTTGTGTCCATGCGCTCGGGCCCCGCCGAAGGACGAACCAGCGCGCCGCGCTCACCGCCGCGGCGGCAGGACCCGCATGCTGGCTCGTCCCTCCCGGTACCCGGGCTTCGTCGCACGTGGGCGGTAGCCGGCGGCATGGTTGAAGCGCTCGGCGATCACAGCGCGACCTTGCCCGTTCGCGAAGGCGACGCGTTTGGCGAGACGGACGCGCGCACCGCTCACCGGCGCGCCGGCTGCGGTCACCCGAAAGGTGAAGGTCGTCGCGCGCCGTGCTCGGGCGATGGCCGGACGGACGCGCAGCTTCAGCGCCGGCTCGCTGGTTGGACCGTTCGGCGGCGGGTCGGCCCCCGGCGTGACCACCACGCGGCCGCGCATGCCGACGCTCGCGTGATGGACACACAGGTACTCGAAGGTCCCCGGCTGGTCGAACCTGACCGTGAAGCTGTCCTCCCCCGGGCCGTTCAGCCGCACGAGTTCGGGCTGCGGGGGCTGGAACCCACTGGCTCCCCTCGTACCGCCGAGCGACCCGCCGAACGTGACGGAGTGACAGTGGTCGGGGCCCCAGCGCCAGGTGATCGACTCGCCCGCCACGACGCTCGTCTCGGAGTCGCCGCTCGAATCGCTGAAGCTGAAGCCCGAAACGGAGACGGTCGCCGCCGACCCGGCAGGCGCGGCGACGAGGTTCTTCGCGCAGTCGTGCCCGGCAGGATCGAAGCTCGGCGTGAGCGGGAACAGATGGACCCCGGACGCCGGCGCGGCGGGCACCAGCATCGCGGTCACAAGTACCGCAAGCGTGCCGCCAGGGCGCCTCCAGCTCATGCCGTTGCGAACGTTACCCACGGTGCCAACGCCACGCGCCGGCGCGGCATGAGCCGGTCCTCGAGGTGACCGGCAAATCGCATTATGGGACGATTCTCGCCCGTCCCTATTTAGGTGATGGAAGTCCTGCTCGGGGACGAGAACGGCGGCGAGGGTTGACGCCAGCGCGCTACCTGCCCAAGTGAGCACCTTACGAATCGACCACGTCATCTACGCCGTCCATGACCTCGAACAGGCGGCGGCGACGATCGCTGAGGACCACGGGCTTGCGTCGGTGCCGGGCGGAAAGCACCCGGCCTGGGGGACCGAGAATCGGATCATTCCGCTTGGCGACGAGTACCTCGAGCTCGTGATGATCAGCGACCCAGCGGTGGCGGCCGGCTCGGGTTTCGGTCGTGCCGTGGCGTCGGCGCTCGAAAGCGGTGGCGGGCTGGTGGGATGGGTGGTCGTGACGGACGACCTTGACGACGTCGCACGGCGGCTCGGACTACCCGTCGAGGAGGGCTCACGCACCCGCCCCGACGGGACGACCCTGAGCTGGCGGCTCGCAGGCGTCTCGGACGCGCTGAAGACCGGTGCACTCCCTTTCTTCATCGAGTGGGCGTGCCCGCCCGATCTTCACCCGGGACGGGCATCGGCCAGACATCGGGTCCGGCCCGGCCAGATCGCCTGGCTCGAGGTACGAGGCGACGAAGAAACCTTCAACGGGTGGTTGGGAGACTGCGACCTCCCTGTCCGGGTAACCGAGGGTCCCCCGGCATTGGCGGCGGTCGCCATAAGCACGGAAGGTCCCGACATCGTGCTGCGCTAGCCCGCTGCTTGCGTAAGAACGTAAGCAGCAACTATTCCAATGGGCGGTACTGGACTCGAACCAGTGACCCCCTGCTTGTAAGGGAGCGCCAGGGGGCGGACGAGCGTGCGCCCGAGGACACGTCGCGACACGAAAACCCTGCAGGTACGCCAGAACGGCAGCTCACGCTGTGGAGCGACGATGTGCCGCGCGCCTGAGGGGATGTACCCGTTTCGTACCTCGGTCGCGCCGCGGCCCTGAGCTGACCGAGCGTCGCTGCGAGCGCACGGCCACAGCGGGCTCGTTGCTTGCCTACCTCGACCCCGCTCGAACGCCGATGAATGCCCACCGCCGCAGCAGCACCCACACGGCAACCGTGAGCTATGCGGCGAGCGCGCGCTCCAGCGCCCGGAGGGTCTCATTGTCCGGGTAGTCAATCCGCATCACGGCCACTAGCGCAGCGAGCGAGGGCCGCGTGCCGCGCCGCATCGAGCCCACCGCTCGCCACCAGCGCTCGCGCCCATTGCCCTGAAGCTCCAGGCCCGCGGGGTCACCGCCAGCTCGTTCCCATATCGCTTGTCCAAGCGGCCCCTCCGGATACAACTGCGCGAACAGCGCGGCCAGCTCGGCGTGGCTCTCGGGCGCCGCCGGCTGCCGCAGCGCCTGCGCGATCAGCTCGAACGTGAAGGCCACCGCGTGTGCGGCGGCGATCTCCTGCGAGCCGTGCTGCTCGACCTCCCCCTTGTCATCCAGCAGATCGGAGATGCCGCGCACCGCCAGCGTCCGGTTGCGCTCGGCCGCGTTGCCCGCGCGGACCGTGCCGTAGTCCTCCATATCGACGCACACGGCGTCACTGCAATGGCGGCGCAGCTGTCTGACCCAAGCGGCATCGCTGTTCGCCAGCACCTTCTCGCCGGCCGCAATCGGCGCAACCCAGGTGACTGGCTCGGCTGGCTCAGGCAGGCGCGTGCGCCAGTCGCCGTCGGCGGCCATCGCGTGCGCGAGTTGGCGCAGCGAGTGGCTGACCGGCGCGAAATCCACCCGCGGGAACCACTCCTCCTGCTCGCGGCCACCGAACTTCCCGCCCTCAACCCAGTAGATCTTCTCGGACGCAACCACGTCGCCGAGACCAACGTCTTTGAGGCCGCCGGCGATGCCAACCATCACGAGCAGATCCGGCCGAAAGTTCTCTTCCGCCTGCGTGGTGGCGATGGCGGCGTCCACGTTACCGGCGCCGGTTTGCAGCACTGCGACCGACAGGACGCGCTGGCCTGTGTCGAAGCGGCCCACGTCGCAGGCGAGGCCCGATTGCCGTTCAACCTCGACCTCGCCGAGGTGCGCACGCACGGCCTCACGCTCCAGTTTCAGCGCGGTGACGATCAGCACGTCAGCCTGCTCAGTCATCCAAGTCCCTCAGCGCGGCGGCCAGCGGTTTGAGGTCCCGATTGTCGGGATAGTCGTTTCGCATTTCCTTCAGCAAAGCATCACGCGACGGCGCTCCGCGCTTGCCCTGTTCGACGGCGCGCAACGCATTGCGCCAACGCTCGCGACCCGATACGCCGTCAGGCAGGTCAGCCTCCTTGCCGCCGGCGCGTTCCCACAGCGTGCGCTGTGCAGGGCCCTGCCCGTACAACTCCACCGCCAGCTCCAGCAACGCCTCGCGCAGCTCTGCCGGGTCAACCGCGGCGGCGCTCGAGTGCCCGAGACCGACCGCCCGGCGCAGGCGCTCAAGGGCGCCGAGTAGGCTCTGCGCGACTTCGACCGCCGGGTGCAGATCCGGCCGTCTGCGTGCCTCATCTAGCAGCGCCCGCGCCGCGTTGCTCCAGCGTCGCTTCCGAACCAGCGTGCCAAGCCGTAGCGCGTCGGCGCGGGTGAAGCGTCCGTTGCGGATGACTAACAAGGCGTGCTCCGCGCCGCTGCCCGGCAGCGTCTCCAGAATCGTGAGCGCCTGCGCAGCGTCGCGGCGCGCCAGCGGCCCTAGAACCGCCCGCGCCAGCATCGACTGTTGCAGCTCCGGTTCGGGCAGCACCTCGCCGGGACGGAAGGTTTCCGCCAGCGGCTTGGCTGTTGCGGTCAGCATCCGCTGGCGCGGCTCTGCGGGCAGCAGCGGCCACAGGCGCGCGCGCTCAGCGCGCCCGGAGAGATCGGCGGCCGGAGACTCGGCCAGGGCGCCGAGCAGTATCGGATCGACCGGCTCGCCCGCCAGCAGCGCCGTCAGCAAAGGCTCGGCTGCGGCCGTGGAATCCACCACCGCCCACGGGTCAGCCCCGGCACGGATGGCGGCGGCCCAGACGGCACGCGTGGCGGCCTGTTGCGCTGCGTCGCGCGGCAGAAATCGCGGAGCGCCCGCGATCAGCGCGCCCGCACGCGAAAGCAACTGATCCTCGCCGAGTACGACCGCCGCGCGAACTATCCCGGCGGCGCCAACGCGCGCCTCCAGCAGCTCGCGCGCCCGTGCGGTGGAGCGGCGCAGCGCCAGCTGCGCTTGCCAAGCCGCGGCTGGATCGCTGACCGGGACGGCCGCCGCGTGCGTCTCCGGCAGCTGTTGTGCGCGCGCGAACTCTGCCAGCCATTCGGGGGCCGCGGAGGCCGCCGCGGTTGCGAGCGCGCTGTCGAGCTGCGACCGCGAGCAGATACCGGCCCACCAGTTCGCGAGCCGCCTGCCATCCGGATCCGCCAGCGCGGCAGACGCCTGCTCTACCAGCGCACCAGGCTGAGCCGCGACCGCTGCGCGCAAGCGCTCGCTGAGCACGCGCGTGAAGCGATCGTCAAAGTTGTCCGCTTCGGCTACCGCCGCCAGAAGGTCGCGGTTGCGCGCGCGGTCACGCCAGACAGCCTCGCTCCAGTACTCCAGCAACTGGTCCAAGACTGCTTCTCCGCCGAGCGCCTCCCACGGTATGTGGCGAAGGCCGCGCAGGTCCGCGAAACTCGCAGCCGGCGTTAGCTCGCGCAGCCGCGCCAGCACGCGTTCCTTTACCGCGGCGCCAGCGGCCCCGTCTGGTGCCAGGTTGGCAAGCAACTGCACCAGCGAGCGGGTTTCCTCATGACTGAGGGTCGCCAACCGCCCAAGTCGCTCCTGCGCGGCGGTCAGCAGCCGCCAGCGGCCAACCGCCGGCGCGTCCACCAACAGCGTGGCTGCCAGCGCGCGCGCCGGGTGCCCCGGGTTCAGCAGCGCCTGCGCAGCCGCGTTCGGCGTCGTGTCGTCACTCGCGCTGACCTGCGGCCATTCCCAGCGGTTGGCGCAGCGTTCCGGCGTCTGGACAACCAGCAGCGCGTCGGATGTCATTGGCACGGAGATGCGGTTGGGATGTACCGCCGTTGCGAAGACGAAGCGCCCGCGATCCTCGGGCGCCAGGAACTCCCAGAGCGCGACCATCGCCGCCTCAAAGCCCGGGCCGGTCCAGACGGCCGCGCCGGTGCTGATCAGCGCGCTGGCCAAGCCAGGTACACCGGGCGCGATCGGCGGCGCGCCCACGGATGCCAACTCGCCCAGCGGTACCGGGGCCGCCTCGCTGCGGGCCGAGAGGCCCTCGATGACCCGAGCAAGGCTAACCTGCGCCAAGGCGCGGCGCGGAATTAGCAGCGCGGTGGTCCTGACCATGCCGGGCCGCCGCGCCTCATGATCGGGTTCGGTCAGCTGGACCACGTAGCCACTCTCGGCCGGGTAGGCGGCGTAGATTTGCGGCAGCTCGTGCATCTCTACGTCCGGCGGCCGGTCGGTGTACATCAACATGCGCTCGAACGCAGCGCGCGCGCCGCCCGCCTCAAAGAGCAGCGAGTGGGCGCCGCCGTGGTTGCCGAAGACGGCGACCGCCGCTTCGCCGTCAGCCAAGCGCACCCAAGCGGGTCAGATCTGGATCGCGATCGCCGTCTGACAAGACCAGCCAGCCCATGCGTTCGGGTCCGTTGTTCAAGTACTCGCCCGCCGGTCGGTTCTCGTCCAGCGGCTGCCCCTGCGCGCTCAGGCCGAGCACGCGGTACGCATTGTCCGGCCAGTGCGCGCGGCAGTAGCTGTGAAGTAGCGCCAAGCGCTCGCGCGCGAGCTTCTCCGGGGTGGCGTCCGCTCGGTCTAGCTCGTCCCAGCAGGACATCACCAAGCTCAGGCGCGGCCGCGGCATGCCGATCTCGCTGCGGGCGTACTGCAACATCTGCAACAGCTCGACGCCCCACATGTCGAGCGGCAACTGGTCGGGGTCCTCGCCCTTCGCGGTACGCTGCGCCTCCGCCGCGAGCGTGCCGAGCGGTTTGCTGAGTACGTCCGGCCGCTGCGGGTGCTGGCTGAGCCGCATCAACAGCATCCAGTGCTCCGAGCTGGTGGCCAGCTCGCGCCAGCGCTCTGGCAGCCGGCGCTCAGTCACCACCTTCTTCAGGTCCTCTCCCGAGTAATCAGGCAGCGCCAAATCAATCGGAACTCCTGCGGCGTCCTCCGCAGGCAGAAGCTGCACGAACTCGTCGCCGGTGGGCGTGTGCTGGACCGGAAGCCCCTGGTTCAGGCGGGTGAGACCAGTCTGTAAGCGCGCCAGATTGCGCGGTGACTCGCGAAGCCGCAGCATCCCCTCGCCGGCTTGGAGGCGGCCGAAGAGCTGAATGAGCAACGTCGTCTTGCCGGCACCAGCCACTCCCAGCACTAGCACCTGCGCTTCGGCCGGCACGCTCACGCCACGAAGGCTGGGTCGCGGTAGGCCATCAGCATGTCACGGCCGCTGCGCGACAACCGCAGGGCCTGCGGGAGCTTCTCGCGCAGGGCGGCGGCGGTTGCCTGATCCACAGCCTCAATCAGCGACCGCCCGTGGTCCTGGTGGGCAGAGGCGAGTAGCGTTTCCGCGCGGAACAGTTCGCCATTGACCCGCTCGATGGTTTCCGTCATCTGCTGCGGCACCTCCACGTCGGCCTTGCTGCGAACACACACCACCGGCCGGTCGCCACAAACCGAGTGCAGCCGCTGCGCGAGCGCAGCGTAGTGCGCACGCGCCTCGCCGCGCTGCGCGCCGCCCAGCGCCTCGCTGTCGGCGAAAAGCAGAAACGCATCCGCGTGCGCGACCAACCAGCTGACCCCCGGAACGGCGTCTGCGTCGTAGGCCCAGCTCTTGAACCACTCGCCCGGGACGTCGCTATACAGCAGATGGTGGATCGAGTCGGCGCGCAACGCCATGTGCAGAAGCGCCGGCGTGCGACTATCGCTCAGGACGGTGTGCGGTGGGAACGTGCCGTCCCCCCACGGCGCCCACTGCAGATGGCGGGTGATCCGATGCCAGCCGAGCAGGGTGTAGGAGCCGGCGAAGGTGCCGATGCCGCCCTCGCCACGGCGCCGCGCAAGGTGCGTCGCCGCCAACGTCGTTGTCTTGCCCGCGCCCGAAAGCCCCACCAGCCCGACGACCCGTGCCTGACCCAGCGCGGCAACCGCGGAGAGGTCGGCTGCGCCGAGCGCCAGCCCCGACCAAGGCAGCGCGGCGCGCGCAGGCTCGTTGTCGGTGGTGTCACCCGCGTCCCCTGGGGCGTTGAAATACTCGCAGGAGGCGTAGTCGCCGACTACCCCGTCGATGCAGGCAGTGTCGGGCGCGAAACAGTTGTCGCGGCGGCAGCTGCCGACCGCGCTGCTCATTCGCCCTCCGGCGCGAGCGCTCGCGCAGCTTGGAGATCACGAAACAGCAGCACCGCCGCGCGCTCGGGTCGCCAGCCATCGGTGGCGGCGAGCGCCGGCGCCAGCGCCTCCGAGCTGCCGCTTGCTGCGGACGCCAGCAGGGTGGCCGGCGCGAGCGACGGTCCGGCCTGAAGATCTGCAGCGCCGGCCTGCGCCAGCTCTTCGACGGCGACTGTGCCGCCCTCGGCCGTAAGCGAACGCACCAGGCGCGACAACACGTGTTCGACCGCGATCGGAGTCGCGGGCGGCACCAGCGCATGCAGATCGACGGCGGACGCGACGGTGACCTGCGCCGCGCTCGCAAGTTCCTCGTAGCCTCGCTCCAGCGCGGGGCTGTACTGGCTCTGCTGCCACCAGAGCAGTTCGCCGCGCAGCCGCACAGCGTCGAGGCCGCGCTCGTGCAGCGCGAACGCCTCGCGCAGCTTGTCGCCGAGGCTGCTGAGCGCCTGCTTGAGCTGATCGTTAGCCAGCTTCGCGCCGTGGTAGCCGGCACCCTCCGCCAGGTTGATGAGGCGGGTGACGTCGTTGGCGAGGTGGCTTTGCACCTGCGCGAAGAAGTGCTGATAGTTCGGCTGGCCGGCGTATTCCGCCGCGCGGTCAATCAGCTCCTGCCGCGTGCTCATCGTGAAGCCGTCCGGCGGTTTCACCGAGGGCATACGTAACGCGGACGAAGCGGGCGCCGGCAGCCACAGCGCACCAAGCTCCGAGGCGACCGCGACCGACCACTCCTCCAGCAGCTCCCCAAGCACCGGCGCCCAGCGCCCGCCGCCGTGCTGCTCAAGGCCGCTGCGAAGCGTGTACCAGCCGGCCAGCCGCACCGACGCGTTTCGCTCGGCCGCCTGTGCCACCGCGGTAGCCAACACCGCCCGCAGTAGTTCGCGGGGTGTCTCCGGAAACGCGTTCGGCAGCGTCTCCCACTCCGCGAGCAGCGCCTGCTCGGCTAGTGCGAATACAGACCCGTCAAGCGCGTGGGCGCCCTCGCCGGGCTCGATAGAGGCCAACACTGCAGACTGCACGGCGGCGCGCTCATCCCCTGTGAGCCGTCCCGCGAGCGTGGCCGCCGCGGCGCGGAGCTTGTCGGCGCGCTGCGCGTCATCTCCCACCGCCTCCAGCAGGCTCAGCCTAAGCAGTTCCGTGATCAGGTCCAATGCAGCTCCTCGGCTCAGCGCCGCGCGTGCAGGCAAACGTACGTACGTATAGACTAGGGCCGGGTCCGGCCGCCAAACCAGCTTAGGCCGGTCGCGCGGTCGAGCCGAGGCGCGCCGCTTTGAATTGCCCGCGAAGGCGCGATCGAGCAGAGACGACATGCCGCGCCACCGTCCCTACGACCTGCGCCACTCCTTCGTCTCGCTCCTGATCCACGAGGGCCGGAGCGTCGTCGAGGTCGCCCGCCAGGCCGGCCACTCGCCGAAGATGGCACTGGACCGTACGCGCACGTCTTCGACGAGTTCGCGCTGGAGGATCGCCTACCGGCCGAGGAGCAGATCCGGCGAGCCCGCGGCGCCGAGGACGTACCCGTTTCGTACCTCGACGAGGGCGCGAGCGACACCGCCGACGCGAATCCGCTGCAAACCAACGATGGGCGGTACTGGACTCGAACCAGTGACCCCCTGCTTGTAAGGCAGGTGCTCTAGCCAGCTGAGCTAACCGCCCGGGTCGGGCCGCTTTCGCGGCGCAGGCGAGTCTAGAGTCCCGCCCCGTGCAGATCGCGAGCCTCGACGAGGTCGATTCCTTCACCACGCTCGACGGGTCCGCCATCCGCGAGGTGGCCGGCCCGGCGTGGACCGCCGCGAGGAACCAGAGCCTCGACGAGGCCACCGTCCCGCCGGGCGCGGACACCGCCGCCCACTACCACCGCACCACCGAGGAGATCTACTTCTTCACGGCGGGCGCGGGCCGGATGCGGCTCGGTGAGGAGGAGCGCGACGTGCGACGAGGCGACTGCGTCGTGATCCCGCCCGGCGTCGAGCACAAGCTCCACAACCCCGGCCCGGATCCGCTCGTGCTGCTCTGCTGCTGCGCCCCCGCCTACAGCGACGAGGACACGGTTATCACCGAGCCCGGCGCCTCGGGACCGTCCTAAGCTCATCGCCGTGGACTCCAACCGGTTCTGGCGCGCCGCGGCCATCCAGGGGGCGATCGTCGCCGCCGTGTTCGTCGTGCTGCTGCTCGCCCTCGACGAGGACTTCTTCGAGGACTACGGCCTCGTGGCGGGGCCGCTCGTCTGGCTCGGCTGCTCGCTGATCAGCGGCCGCATCCTCGGCCTGCCGCTCGTCTTCGCGCTGTTCTGCGCCGCCGCCGGCGCCGTGGCGGGCACGCTCGTCGGCCTCGTGGCCGGGCACATCGTGGGCCTGGTCGTGGGGGTGGCGGTCTTCGCCGCCTCGGCCTCGGGCTACGACGAGGAGGCCGGCGCCAGCGGTCAGGCCTCGACGCCCTGAGCCGCCAGCCAGGCCTCGACCTCACCGGGCGGCGTCCCGCCCCAGGCGATCCGCACGGCCTCGCGGATCGTCGTCTCGCGGTCGTGCCCGCCGGCCGGGTCCCCGGCCAGGAACGCCGCCACGGCCGCCGCGACCTCGGCCGCGGCGCTGTCGTGCTCGGGGTCGAGCCCCTCGACCGTCGTGCGCAGCTCCTCGGCCAGCGGGTCGCCCAGCCCGAGCGCCGGCCGGTCGTCGTCCTCGAATGCCATCAGTAGCTGCGAGCAGGCCTCGTCGGTCCCCGCGGGGTCGACCAGCGCCACTGCGCGCTGCACGACCTTCGCGACGGTCACCTGCCCGATGTCGTCCTCCACGTGCCGGAAGCTACCCGGTCCCGGCCCGGCACCAAACCTGCCCCCATGCGCGAAGATCGCGCGCGTGCGGAGGGGCGTCCTCATCGCCGTGCTCGCCCTGGCCGCGGCCGCGGGCCCGGCCGCCGCGGCGACCCGCGACATCGACGCCGGCCCGCTGACCGTCCGCGTCACCGACGAGCCGTTCGCGCTCGCGCTGATCGACGAGGCCGACGGCGACGCGATCCGCACGGTCGCGGCCCCCGGCGTGCCCGCCACCGACCGCCGCGCCCGCTACGGGCCGCTGGTGTTCTCGTTCGACCTGCGCCAGCCGGTCCTCAACAACGCCTACTTCGGCTACTACACGGCCGCCGAGGCCGAGACCGTCTGGTTCCACGCCACCCGCGTCACCGCCACGCGCACGACCGCCACCGGCCTCGAGCTCGACCTCGCCACCGACGACCCGCTCGGCCACCGGGTCGTGCTGGCGATCGAGCCGATCGCCGAGGGCGGCGCCCGCCTGGAAGCGCGCGTGGACGGCCCGCTGGCGGACCGCGCCTCGATCTCCGGCGCCGCCTTCGAGCACGCCGACGGCGAGCGCTACCTGGGCTTCGGGGAGCGCTCCAACGGCGCCGACCAGACCGGCAACCGCGTCTTCTCGTGGGCCGAGGAGGGCCCGTTCTCGGGCGGCAACTACCAGGACGAGCTGGACGTGGTGCTGCCGGGCTACGTCTTCCCCAACGGCCCGACCACGACCAACTTCCCGATCCCGTGGCTCGTCTCCACCCGCGGCCTCGGCGTGCTGGTGGAGCAGACCGAGCGCTCCTACTTCGATCTGCTGACCGACCGCCCCGACGCCTGGCTGGCCGAGGTCGAGGCGCCGCGCCTGCGCCTCGCGGTCTTCGCCGGCCCGCGGCCCGCCGACGTGGTGCGCCGCTACTCGGACTTCAGCGGCCGCCAGCCGAAGCCGGCGCCGTGGATCTTCGGCCCCTGGTTCCAGCCGACCCTCGAGAAGGAGCCGCTCGAGCTGGCCCGGCGCTTCCGCAGGGACGACGTGCCGGTCTCGGTGGCCCAGACCTACACCCACTACCTCCCCTGCGGCGTCCACCGCGGCCGCGAGCAGCAGGAGCGCGAGAACGTCGCCGCCTACCACCGGCTCGGCTTCAAGATCACCACCTACTTCAACCCGCACGTCTGCCTCGAGTACCAGCCGGTCTACGACGAGGCGGCCCGCCGCGGCCTCCTGGTGAAGAACCAGGCCGGGCAGCCGTACGTGCTGTCGAACCCGTTCACCGCCGACGAGCAGGTGTCGGAGGTGGACTTCACCCACCCCGAGGGGCCCGCCTTCTTCGGCGGCCTGCTCGACGAGGCGCTCGCCGCCGGCTACGACGGCTGGATGGAGGACTTCGGCGAGTACACGCCGACCGACTCGGTCTTCCACAACGGCGAGACCGGCCGCTCGATGCACAACCGCTACCCGGTGATCTACCACGCCGCCTCGACCGCCCACACCGGCACGCGCGCGCCCGCGGTGTACATCCGCTCCGGCTACCACGGCGTGCAGCCGCACGCGCGCGTGGTCTGGGGCGGCGACCCGACCGAGGACTGGAGCTGCACCGACGGCGTGTGCGCGGCGGTGCACCAGCTCACCTCGACCGGGCTGTCGGGGATCGCCTACCAGGGCTCCGACATCGGCGGCTTCCACGCGGTCGTGAACGGCCGCACCACCGACGAGCTGAACGCCCGCTGGATCCAGGTCGGCGCGATCAGCGGCGTGATGCGCACGCAGGCGAACGGCTACAGCATCCGCTACTCGCGCGAGGACCGCTCGCAGGTCTGGCACGACGCGGTCTACCCGATCTGGCGCCGCTGGGCGCGGCTGCGCACGCGCCTCTACCCGTACCTGGCGGGCGCCTCCGCCCAGTACCAGGCGAGCGGCATGCCGATCGCGCGGCACCTGTCGCTCGCCTTCCCCGAGGACCGCACCGCCGCGCGCCGCGAGCGCGAGCTGATGTTCGGCGACTGGCTGCTGGCCGCGCCCGTGCTCCAGGACGGCGCCCGCACGCGAGCGCTCTACCTGCCGCCCGGGCGCTGGGTCGACCTCTGGCGCAGCGTGCGCTACGTGGAGCGCGACGCGCAGCTCCTGATGGGCCGTGCGCGCG
>JALZEZ010000172.1 GCA_030861775.1 Actinomycetota bacterium | reverse complement strand
GTTCCTGGGGGCCGCGATCTGCCTGCTCGGCGTGGCCATGACGGTCGCCACGCTGGCCCGCGGCGGCGGGCCGCTCGCGCTGGGGGTCCTGCTCGGCGTGGCGTTCACCGTGCTCGGCGCCGCGCGCGTCTACCTCGCCACCCGCCGGTGAGACAGCCGCGCGTCCTGCCCGGGGAGCGGGCCGCGCAGGCCCGGATGCGGGTGACCCGGGGCATCGGCCAGACCGGCCTGGCGGCGATCGGCCTGAGTGCGATCGGCGCCTCGATCTACTTCATGCTCGGGGTGGTCGCCGACCGGGCGCTGGGGCTCACGCCGTTCGTCTTCGGCGTGGCCGGCGTCTTCTACGTCATCACGACGATGACCTACGTCGAGGCGAACTCGGTCCACCCCGAGCGCGGCGGCGCCTCCACCTTCGCCCGCTACGCGTTCGACGAGCTGTGGAGCTTCGTGGCCGGCTGGGCCGTGCTCCTCGACTACCTGATCGTGATGGCGATCGGGTCGTTCGCGGTCTCCCACTACCTGGCCGCGTTCTGGGGCGAGCTGGGGCACCCACCGGTCGAGCTGATCGCGACCACGCTGGTGATCGGGTTCGTGACCTGGTCGAACATCCGCGGCTCCTCGGCCAGCCGCTTCGGGCGGCTCGCCCGCATCGGCCTCGTGAACCTGACGCTGATGGCGCTGATCGTCGCGATCGGCCTGGCCACCGAGTACAGCCCCGGCGAGGTGGTCGAGTCGATCGACCTCGGGACGCAGCCCGAGTGGGAGGACCTGTGGTTCGCCGCGGTGCTCGCCGCGGTGGCGTTCCTGGGCATCGAGGCCGCCTCGGGGCTGGCCGGCGAGGTGCGCGTGAGCCGCGGCGGCCTGCGGAACCTCGTGTTCTTCACCGCCGTCGCCGTGGTGGTGATCCTGATCGGGATGTCGGCCGTGGGCCTGATGGTGCTCCCGGTCGAGAACGGCAGCACGGCCCTCGGGACGGCCCACGTGGACGCGCCGATACTCGGGATCGTCTCCGGCTTCGACCCCGCCTGGCTGAGCGAGGTCCTGCGCTACTCGGTGGGGGCGATGGGCGCGATCGTGCTCGTGGCCGCGGTCAACGGCACGATGCTCGGCCTCTCGCGGCTCACCTACTCGCTGGCCACCCACCGGCAGATCCCGAGCGTGGTGGGCCGCCTCGAGCCCACGCGCGGGACGCCGTACGTCGCGATTTCTATCGCCGGGGCCATCGCCCTCGGCCTCGCGTTCAGCTCCGACATCGAGTTCCTGGCCGGGATCTTCGCCTTCGGCGCGATGCTCGCGTTCACGATCGCCCACGCCTCGGTGATCGTGATGCGCTTCCGCGAGAAGGAGGCGCGGCGGGCGTTCCGGATCCCGCTCTCGGTCACCGTGCGCGGCGGGTCGGTGCCGCTGCCCGCACTGCTCGGCGCGGTGGCCTCGTTCGCCGCGTGGGTGAGCGTGATCGTCCTGCACGAGGGCGCCCGGGCGGTCGGAGGGCTGTGGATGCTCGCCGGGCTCGTCCTCTACACGACCTACCGGCTGGGGCAGGACAAGTCGCTGCGCATGCGCTACGCGATCCCGCAGGAGGCGCTCCAGGACCGCGGCGTTGGGGCGGAGTTCGGGAGCATCCTGGTGCCGGTGTTCGGCTCGCCGCTCGACGACGACATCGTCGGGACCGCCGGGCGGCTCGCCGCGGAGGAGGGCGAGGAGGGCGAGGGCGGCGCGGTGATCGAGGCGCTCTACGTGGTCGAGGTGCCGATGTCGCTGCCGCTCGACGCGCGCGTGCCCGACGAGCAGATCGCGAAGGCGAAGCGCACGGTCGCGCGCGCCAAGGAGGTGGGGGAGGAGTACGAGGGCGTGGTGGTGGCGACGGCGATGGTGCGGGCGCGCGCGGCGGGGGCGGCGATCGTCTCCGAGGCCCGCCGCCGGGGGGTCGAGGCGATCGTGCTGGCGGCCGAGCCGTCCACCGGAATACGCGGCGGGAGGCTGCTCGGCGGGCTCGCCGACCCGCGCGACCGGGCCGTCGGGGAGACCACCCGATACGTGCTCGAGAAGGCCCCCTGCCGGGTGATACTCACCGCCGCCCCGCCCGCGGAGGAGGGCGAGCGGGAGGGCGTGGCGCCCTAGCCGCGTCCCGGCGCGCCGCACCGGGTAGATTGCGGCGCATGTTCGTCCTCATCGTGGGCTGCGGCCGGGTTGGCTCCACCGTGGCCAAGCGAATGCTGGCCGCGGGCCACGACGTGTCCGTCCTCGACGAGGACCCGGAGGCGGTCGCCCAGCTCGAGCGCGGCGAGGACCGCACCTGGGAGGAGATGGGCGGCTCGTTCACGGTCGGGACGGCGCTCGAGATCGACGCGCTGCTCGAGGCCGGCATCGAGCGCGCCGATGCCTTCATCGCCTCCACCGACGGGGACAACACCAACCTCGTGATCGCCCAGATCGCCCAGCGCCGCTTCGAGATCGACCGCGTGGTCGTGCGCGTGCTCGACCCCGCCCGCGCGAGCTGGTACGAGGAGCAGGGCCTGCGCACGGTGTGCCCGACCAAGGTCGCGATCGACATGCTGACCGAGGCCGTGGGGGTCGTCTGATGTACATCCTGATCGTGGGAGCGGGCAAGGTCGGCTGGAACCTGGCGCGGGAGCTGCTCGGGCGCGGCAACGAGGTGACCGTGGTGGAGGCCGACCGGGCGCGCTACGCGACCGTCGAGGAGGAGCTCGAGCACGCCGCCCACTCCGGCGACGGCTCCGAGCTGTGGGTGCTCGAGCGGGCCGGCATCGAGCGGGCCGAGATGGTGATCGCCGTGACCGGCGACGACGAGGACAACATCCTGATCTCGCAGGTGGCCCGCGAGAAGTACGGCGTGGAGCGCGTGATCGCCCGCTGCAACAACCCGCGCAACCTCCAGCACTTCGACCTGCTGGGCGTGCGGCCGACGGTCTCGGCCACCGACCTGATCCTGCGCCTGATCGAGCACGAGGTGCCGCGCTACGGTCCGCTCCACCTGCTCGACCTCCCCCAGGAGCGGCTCGAGATCATCGAGGTGGAGGTGCAGTCCGGCTCGTCGGCCGACGGGGCGATGGTCAAGGAGATCGGCCTGCCGGAGGGCTCGCTGATCATCTCGATCCTGCGCGACGGGACCGGCTTCGTGCCGCTGTCGGACTCGACCATCGAGGCCGGCGACGAGGTCCTGGTCGTGCTCGACACCGGGCTCGAGGAGAAGGTCAGCGCCCCCTTCCGCGCGCGGCAGGAGTCCGCGGCGACGTAGATGCCCGCGGCAGCGTAGATGCCCGACCGCTCGGTCGACTTCCTGCTGATCGGCGGCGGGATCGCGTGCGCGCGCTGCGCCCAGACGCTGCGCAAGGAGGGCGCCGACGGCTCGATCCTGGTGGTCGGCCGCGAGCCCGACCTCCCGTACTCGCGCCCGCCGCTGTCGAAGGAGTACCTCGCCGGGAAGATGGAGCGCGAGGAGGCGATCGGCGGCGCCGCCGAGGACGGCTGGTACCGCGAGAACGACGTCGAGGTCCTGACCCGGACCAGCGTGATGAAGCTCGACTCCGGCGAGCGGGTGGCGAAGCTCTCGAACAAGCAGGAGGTCGGCTTCGACAAGGCCCTGCTGGCGACCGGCGCGAACGTGCGGCGGCTCAGGGTGGACGGGGGCGACCTCGAGGGCATCCACTACCTGCGCTCGTTCGGCAACGCCGACGCCATCCGGGCCGAGGCCGAGCGGGGCAAGCGCGCCGTGCTGATCGGCGGCAGCTACATCGGGGTCGAGGTGGCGGCCACGCTGACCACGCTCGGGGTCGAGTGCAAGGTCCTCATGCAGGAGGACGTCTGCCTCCAGCCGCAGTACGGCGACGAGGTCGGCGGGTTCTTCGAGCGCCTGCTGCGCGAGCACGGGATCGAGGCCGTGGGCGGCGACTCGCTCGGGCGCTACGAGGGCTCCGACGGCCGCGTGCAGAAGGTCGTGAGCGAGGGCGGGGTGGAGCTCGAGTGCGACTTCGTGGTCGTGGGCGCGGGCGTGATGCCCGACGTGATGCTCGCCCGCGGGGCGGGGCTCGAGCTGGGCGAGGCCGGCGGCGTCAAGTGCTCGGACCGGCTCGAGAGCTCGGTGCCGGGGATCTACGCGGCGGGCGACATGTGCGAGTACGACTCGCCGCTGCACGGCGGCCCGGTGCGCATCGAGCACTGGGACGTGGCCGCCGAGCACGGCAAGACGGCGGCGCGCAACATGCTCGGCCAGGACACCCCGCACGACGTGGTGCCGTACTTCTGGTCCGACATCGCCGACTGGGCCCAGCTCGAGTACGTGGGGGTCGGCTCAGGCGACCGGCAGGTCATCCGCGGCTCGATCGACGACGGCGAGTTCACCGCCTTCTCGCTCGACGGCGGGCGCCTCGTGGCGGCGGCCACGGTGGGCCGCAGCGAGGATCTGACCGAGGCCCGCCGGATGATCGTGGAGCGGGCCGAGCCGGACCCGGGCCGGCTGGCAGACGTCTCGGCGGATTTGAGCGACCTCTAGGGCTCGGGTCCGGGGCGGGCCGCGCGAGCAGGCTTGCAGAAGGTCTGCGGAGGCCATTCGTGCCGATATAGTGCACCTTAAGGCCGTAAGACGCATTTTATTCCCACATGGCTAAACGAGCCCGTGCTTATCCGAGAGTGGTCAGGCATGCCGCGCAACTGCTCGGCGCGCAGATCAGGCAGGCGCGCGTGGAGCGACACTGGTCGATCCGCGAGCTCGCGGATCGCGCCGGTGTCAGCACCGGAACGCTGCTCAAGGTCGAGCATGGCGATCCGAGCGTGAGCCTCGGGATCGCCTTCGACGTGGCGAACCTCGTCGGTGTGCCGCTCTTCTACGAGGACCCGTCGCGCCTCGCGGACGAGGTAGCCCGCAGTCGGGAGCGCCTGGCGCTCCTGCCGCAGCGCGTTCGCGAACGTGAGACCGATGTCGACGACGCTTTCTGAGCGTCCCGGTCAGGCGTTTGTCTGGGTGTGGCTCCCCGGCGCGGGGGAGCCGGTCGTCGCCGGACGTCTCGTCGAGGAAGGCGACGCCTTGAACTTCGTCTACGGCCGAAGCTATCTCGACCGCGACGACGCCGTATCGCTCTATACGCCCGAACTGCCGCTACGGCCGGGGAGGATCAGGCCCTTGCCGGGCCTCGACGCACCCGGGTGCATCCTCGACGCGGGTCCCGACGCGTGGGGCCAGCGCGTGATCATGAACAGGCTCGTCGGCGCGAGGTCCTACGACACCGACCCGCGGGACCTGGGCCGGCTCGCCTTCCTGCTCGAGTCCGACTCCGATCGCGTCGGAGCGCTCGACTTTCAGCGCTCAGCGGACGCCTATGCTCCGCGCGGCGGCACCCCCGCGACGCTGGACGAGCTCGCCACCGCCGCCGAGCGGGTCGACGCCGGATTGCCTCTGTCGCCCGCGCTCGACGCGGCGATCCTGCATGGCAGCTCTATCGGAGGCGCGCGGCCGAAGGCGGCTCTCGACGATGGAGGTCGAAAGCTCATTGCGAAGTTCTCGTCGGCGTCGGACACCTACGCCGTGGTTCAGGGGGAGTACGTCGCGATGGAGCTCGCACGCAGGGTGGGTCTGAACGTCGCGAAGACCGAGCTGGCGACGGCGCTCGGGAAGGAGATCCTGCTGGTCGAGCGCTTCGATCGCGTGGCGGAAACGGGCGCTCGTCGTGCCGTCGTCTCTGCCCTGACGATCCTCGAGCTCAACGAGCTCGCCGCCCGTTGGGCCAGTTACTTCGACCTGGCGCAGGTCGTCCGGGAGCGGTTCACCAATGCCGCCGCCACGTTGCGCGAGCTGTTCGCACGAATCACGTTCAACGTCCTCGTCGGCAATACCGACGACCACGCGCGCAACCACGCGGCCTTCTGGGACGGGAGCATGCTCACGCTCACACCCGCATACGACGTTTGCCCGCAGCTTCGCAGCGGGGGTGAAGCCACCCAGGCGATGATCATCGGCGACGACAGCGACGCGTTCAAGCTGAGCCAGGTCGCAGGATGCATAAGCCGCGCGCACCTCTACCAGATGACCCAGCCCGAGGCGCGCGAGATCGTCGACCGTCAGATCGCGGTGATCGAATCGGAGTGGAGCGACGTGTGCGACCGGGCGCGGCTACCCGAGGTCGAGCGGAGGCGCTTCTGGCGGCGGCAGTTCCTGAATCCGTTCGCGCTGGAGGGGTACTGGCGCACCGGCGCGATCTAGCTGCGGGACAGGGATTCGAACCCCAATTTCTCGGTCCAGAGCCGAGCGTCTTGCCATTAGACGATCCCGCAATCGGAGCGGCGCGAAGGATAGCCTCGCGAACCGCGCACGCCAGCGCTGCGTACACCAGACTGACCCCATGTCCGCGGCCCTCTTGAAGGACCTCAGAACCTCGCGTGGCGAGGAGACGATGCGCCAGCTCTACCGCACCTACGGCGGCGAGCTCTACGGCTTCGCGCTCAACTGCCTGGGCGACCGCGGGCTCGCCGAGGAGGTCGTGCAGGACGTGTTCACGCGCGTCTGGCGCCACGCCGAGAGCTTCGACCCGGGCAAGGCCAGCTTCCGCACCTGGATCTACGGGATCGCCCGCAACGCGATCATCGACCTCGAGCGCCGCCGCTCGGTGCGGCCGGGCCTGGCCTCGCGGCCGGACGAGGCCGACGAGCTCTCCACCGACGACTCGATCGAGCGCGCCCTGCTCGGCTGGCAGGTCTCCGCGGCCCTGGCCCGGCTCACCCCCGAGCACCGGCAGGTGATCCGGCTGGCGCACTTCCAGGGCATGCGGCTGCGGGAGATCGCCGAGGAGACCGGCGTGCCGCTGGGCACGGTGAAGAGCCGCGTCTCGTACGCCCTGCGCGGGCTGCGGCTGGCCCTCGAGGAGATGGGGGTGGAGCCGTGAACTGCTCCGAGGTCCGCACGCTGCTCGGCGGCTACGTGCTGCACGCGCTCGACCCCGCCGAGGCCGACGCCGTCCGCGCGCACGTGGCCGCCTGCCCCGACTGCGCGCGCGAGTACGAGGAGCTGGCCCCGCTGCCCGTGCTGCTCGACGCCGCGCTCGACCCCGACGCGACCCCCGCCCAGCCGCCGGCGGCGCTCGAGGAGGCGGTGCTCGACCGCTTCGCGCGCGAGCGCCCCGGGGA
>JALZEZ010000171.1 GCA_030861775.1 Actinomycetota bacterium | reverse complement strand
ACCGCCGAGCGCGTCGACGATCCAGCGGCTCGTCATCCAGCGCGGGCTGCGGCGGGTCACGATCCTCGGCATCGTCGTGCTCGTGCTGCTGATCCTCGTGATCGGCGGGCTGGTCACGGGGGTCTTCACGGGCGACGACGGCGACGGCCAGCTCTCGCCGGCCGAGGTCGTGGAGGAGGCGCGGCCGCGCACGGTGCTGGTCGTCACCAACAAGGGGTTCGGCGCCGGCGGGCGCGGCTCGGGCTGGGTGTGGGACGCCAGCGAGGGGCTGATCGTCACGAACGCGCACGTGGTGGGCGGCGGCGAGAGCTACTCGGTCAGCACCGGCGACAAGCTCACGATCGCGGTGGGCGAGGAGGTCGAGATCGAGGGCGAGGACGCGCGCGACGCGGAGCTCAAGGGCGCCGCCTTCTGCGAGGACATTGCCGTGCTCGAGGTGCGCGACAAGACGGGCCTGGAGACGATGCCGCGCGTCCCGAAGCAGGAGGAGCTCAAGAAGGGCCAGGACGTGGTCGCCGTGGGATACCCCTCGACGCTGAACCTGACCCAGGGGCAGCAGCAGCAGGACGCCGACCTCACCGCGAACACCGGCGTGATCTCCACCGTGCAGACGACCTTCCAGGCGATCCCGGGTGAGGGACCGGACGATCCCACGGTGGGGCCGTACCGGAACGTGATCCTCACCGACACCGTGATCAACCAGGGCAACTCCGGCGGTCCGCTCGTGGACCGCGAGGCGAGGCTGGTCGGGATGAACTCGGCCGTGCGCACCGACGTGCAGGGCCAGAACTACGCGGTCGGCGTCGACCGCATCAACGAGATCGTCCCGAAGCTGATCGAGGGCGACGACCCCTGCTAGGGGCGGCCCGGTGGCAGCCAGCCTGACGCGGAAGATCCTCGACGAGCACCTCGTCGAGGGTGAGCTAGCGCCCGGCTCGCCGATCGCGCTGCGGATCGACCAGACGCTGCTCCAGGACGCCACCGGGACGATGGCGTTCATGCAGTTCGAGCAGCTCGGGGTGCCGCGGGTGCGGGTCGAGCGCGCCGTCCAGTACGTGGACCACAACATCATCCAGCTCGACTTCAAGAACCCCGACGACCACCGCATGCTCCAGGCGATGGCGCGCAAGTTCGGTGCGGAGTACTCGCGGCCGGGGAACGGGATCTGCCACTACGTGCACATCGAGCGCTATGCCCGGCCGGGGAAGATCCTGGTGGGCGCGGACTCGCACACCACCACCAGCGGCGCGCTGGGGATGATCGCGATCGGCGCCGGCGGCCTCGACGTGGCCGTGGCGATGGCCGGCTACCCGTTCGAGATCGCCTGCCCGGAGGTGGTCGAGGTGCGGCTGGAGGGGACGCTCGCGCGGCCGTGGGTGCAGGCGAAGGACGTGATCCTCGAGCTGCTCCGGCGCCGCGGCGTGAGCGGCGGGAAGAACAAGGTCTTCGAGTTCACCGGGCCGGGCACCGAGGACCTGTCGGTGCCCGAGCGGGGGACGATCGCGAACATGATCGCCGAGCTGGGGGCCACCTCCGCGGTCTTCCCGCCGGACGAGAAGACGCGCGAGTGGCTGCGGAGGCAGGAGCGCGAGGACGACTTCTCCGAGGTGGGGCCCGACGACGGCGCGTCGTACGACGACGTCGAGGAGATCGACCTCGACTCGCTGGGACCGCTGGTGGCGAAGCCGTCGTCGCCGGGCAACGTGGTGCCGGTCG
Organism: Actinomycetota bacterium; assembly: GCA_030861775.1. Lineage (GTDB taxonomy): Bacteria > Actinomycetota > Thermoleophilia > Solirubrobacterales > Thermoleophilaceae > AC-37. The sequence continues at coordinate 5,429 of JALZEZ010000171.1, read as the reverse complement.
AGGAGGTCGCCGGGACCGAGCTGGGGCAGGTGTGCATCGGCTCGTCGGTCAACTCCGGGTACGCGGACCTCGCTCTGCCGGGAGCGGTGCTCGACGGCAAGATCGTGCACCCGGCGATCGCCGCCACCGCCACGCCGGGCTCGCGCCAGATCCTCACCGCGATCGCGGAGTCGGGCGTGTACCGGCAGCTCGTGGAGGGCGGGGTGCGGATGCTCGAGCCGGTCTGCGGGCCGTGCGTGGGGATGGGGCAGGCGCCGGCGAGCGGGGTGAACTCGTTGCGCACGATGAACCGCAACTTCCCCGGCCGCAGCGGCACGCCCGAGGACTGCGTGTACCTGTGCTCGCCCGCGGTCGCCGCGGTGTCGATGATCGAGGGCAAGATCGCCGACCCGCGCGAGTACGGCGACCCGCCCGAGCTGTGCCCCGAGCCGGAGCTCAAGCCGTACGTCGACGACGTGCACATCTTCCAGCCGGCCTCCGAGGACGAGGCCGACTCGGTCGAGATCCCGCGCGGCCCGAACATCAAGACCCCGCCGGAGCACGAGCCGATGCCCGAGTCGATCGAGGCGCGTGTGGCGACCGTCCAGCCGGACGACATCTCCACCGGCGACCTCGCCCCCGACGGCGCCGAGGTCATGGCCTACCGCTCGAACATCCCGGCCATCGCCGAGTTCACGTTCCGCCACCGCGACCCCGAGTTCCGCAAGCGGCTCGAGGAGTGGGGGAGCGGCTTCATCGTCGGGGGCGAGAACTACGGGCAGGGGTCGTCGCGGGAGCACGCGGCGCTGGCGCCGTTGCAGCTCGGCGTCAAGGCGGTGTTCGCGAAGTCGTTCGCGCGGATCCACCGCCGCAACCTCGTGGCGCAGGGGATCCTGGCGCTGACATTCCTCGACGACTCCGACTACGACCGCGCCGAGGTGGGGCAGACCTGGCGCCTGCCCCGCGTCCGCGACGAGCTCGCGGACGGCGCCGACGAGATCACGGTCGAGGTCGAGGACGGCGAGGACTTCAAGGTGGGGCACGACCTGGCGCCGAAGGAGCGCGAGGTGCTGGTCGAGGGCGGGCTGCTCCACTGGCTCCAGGAGCACGGCGAGCGGGCTCGCTGAGGGGCCGAGCAGGCCCCGCGGGGCGGCGCGGAGGCGGCGCGGCCGCGCGGCGGCGGCACTGCGACCACGGCGGCGAGGGTTATGCGGGGGGCGAATTTCGACCGCTGACCGCTAAGGAGAGCGAGTCCCCCCTGTCGAGGCCGATGCGCACCGCACACCCGCTACAGCTAGAACGAAATTCTAGAATCTCGTTCTAGAATGATATTCTAGAATCTTATTCTAGTGAACGGAGACGCACAGAACCCAGGCCTGCCGCCTTCGGCGGGGCATCCCGAGCCGCCTTCGGCGGCGCACTCCGAGCCGCCTTCGGCGGGGCATCCCGAGCCGTCGCCGCCGGCGCACTCCGAGCTGCCTCCGGCCCGTCAGCCGGAGCCGCCTGCGGCCCGTCAGCCGGAGCCGCCGGCGGAGATGCTCGTGCACCCGTTCGAGATGGCGGATGTCGAGATGGCGGACGACGATGCGGGGCATCCGGGGCCGCCCCGGCAGTGGCGGGAGCCGCGGCCCGGGCGGGGGCCGTCACGGGCGTCGCGGGGGAGGCGGCGGGACATCCTCGATGCCGCCCTGCGGCTGTTCAACGGCAGCGGTTACGCGCGCACCGGGGTCCAGGACATCGCGTGGGAGGCCGAGGCGAGCGTCGGCAGCATCTACCACCACTTCGACGGCAAGGAGGACATCGCCGCCGCGCTCTACGTCGAGGGTCTTCGCGACTACCAGCGCGGCCTGTTCCGCGAGCTGATGCCCCCGGCGCAGGAGCCGAGCGCCGAGCAGGCGATCAAGGGCCTCGTCCGCCACCACGTCCGGTGGGTCGCCCGCAACGAGCCGCTCGCTCGCTTCCTGCTCACGAGCCACGATCCCGAGGTGGTCGGCGCCGCCGCGGAGGAGCTCAGGGCGCTGAACCGGCGGACGTTCGAGACGGTGCAGCGCTGGATCGACCGGTGGGTCGGCGAGGGGGAGGTCCGGGAGCTGCCGATCGCGCTGTTCCACGCGGTCGTGCTGGGGCCGAGCCAGGAGCTTGCGCGGCACTGGGTCGCCGGACGGGTGAAGGAGTACGAGTCGGCCGAGGACGCCCTCGCCGAGGCCGCGTGGCGAGCGGTGAAGGCGTGACGCGGTGAAGGCGTGACGCGAGCGGTGAAGGCGTGACGCGGGCGGTGAGCGCATGACCACGTACGAGAGCCTCGTCGCGGACGCACGCGCCGACGAGCGGCGGCTCGTCACGGTCGAGCGCGGCGACGCGCACGCGATCGTCCGCATGGACGACCCCGAGCGCCTCAACGCGCTCAGCGCCCCGCTCACCGTCCAGCTCCTCGACGCCCTCACCGAGCTGTCGGCCGACGACGCCGTCCGCGCCGTGATCATCACCGGCACAGATCCCGCCTTCAGCGCCGGCGGCGACCTGCGCCTCATGCGCGAGCACGCGCACCCAATGGTGGACGAGTCGCCCGGCGGCGCCACCGAGGCATGGCGCTGGATACGGTGTCAGTTCGGCGCCGTGGCCCGCACGATCGTCAGGGCCGACAAGCCGGTCGTCGCGGCGGTCAACGGCGCGGCGGCAGGTGTCGGCCTCGCCTTCGCGCTCGCCTGCGACATCGTCGTCGCCTCCGAGAAGGCGCGCATCGTCCCCGCCTTCGCCCGGATCGGGCTCGTGCCCGAGGTGGGGAACTCGTGGCTGATCACGCGGCGCCTCGGCTACCAGCGCGCGTTCGAGCTGTTCACCGAGGGCCGCATCCTGAGCGGCGCCGAGGCGGCGGAGCTCGGCCTGGTCAACGAGCTCGTGACCCACGACGAGCTGATGCCCGCGGCGCTCGCCCACGTCGAGCGCATGGCGGCTCTCCCGCCGCACGTCGTGCCGATGACGAAGTCGCTGCTCCGCCAGGCCGCCGACATGACCTGGGACCAGGCGATCGCGGCCGAGGAGTTCGCCGAGCCCATGTGCTTCACGACCCGAGGCCACCGGGAGGCCGTTCAGGCGATACTTACCGGGTGAGGCGCGTCGTCCTGATAGTCACCCTGCTCGCGCTGGCCGCCCCGGCCCAGGCGAGCGCGGTCGTGACGATCAAGCTGGGGTCGAACGGGTACCAGGTGCAGAAGTACCGCGAGGTTCTCTTCCCCGACACCTTCCGGGTCAAGGGCAAGACCGGCGACTACCGGGGGAACGTCACGCTCGAGATGGACGAGTACCCGTTCGACGGGTACGGCGAGCCGTACGCGACCGTCCACACGAACGACAAGGGCGAGTACGTCTTCCCGAAGGTGGGCCCGACCCGCAACGCGCTGATCCGCGTCCGCGCCGGGGACGAGCTCAGCCGCACGATGTCCCTCTTCGTGCACCCCGGCGTGAAGCTCGGTTACCGCACGGTCTCGAACGGCCGGAAGGTGAGGATCTCGTTCACCTACAGCGGCCACCCGGGCTTCGCCCCGCCGCAGGACAGCTTCTACGTCTACATCGTGATCCAGGGCAGGGAGCGCGTGCGGCGGCTGGGCGGCGCCCGGAAGCTCGCGCAGGTCGGCGACGGCCGCTGGCGCTTCGCCAGGACGCTCGACCTGCCGCGGAGCCGCCGCGAGTACCGCTACTCGCTGCTCTTCTGCACGCGCGGGCTCTCCGCGAACGGCTACGGGCGCGCGTACGCGATCGACCGCCACTGCGGCGAGCGGTCGCCCGATCTCGGCGACGGCATCTAGAGCCGCCGCTCGACCGACGCGACCTTGTCGTCGAGCGTCTGGTCCGGCCGGTCGCGGCGCTCGTCGAGCTTGAGCACCGTGTAGACCCGCGGCACGTCCATCTCGAACGGCACCGCGTGCAGCTCGCCGACGACCCGCAGGATGTCCGGCGTCGAGCCCTCGAGCGACGTGCCCATCGCGTGCATCCGGTAGCGCACCGCGTCCTGGGCGGCGAGCCGCCGCTGCATCTCGGCGATGTACCCGCTCGTCGCCTCGACGCCGAGCGGCACCACCGACAGGTCCGCGGTGCTCACAAACCCGTCCACACGGTCTTGACCTCGAGGTACGCGTCGAGGTTCGCGTGCCCCATCTCCCGGCCGATGCCGGAGGCCTTGTAGCCGCCGAACGGCGCGGCGGGGTCGGAAGGCCCCCACACGTTCACGTAGACGGATCCCGCCTTCAGCATCCCGGCCAGCCGGTGCGCGTTGCCGACGTCGCGCGTCCAGATCCCGGCGGCGAGTCCGTAGTCGGTGTCGTTCGCCCGGGCCGCGACCTCCTCGAGCGACTCGTACGGCATCGCCACCAGCACCGGCCCGAACACCTCCTCCCGCGCGACCTTCATGTCGTCGCGCACGCCGGTGAACAGGGTCGGCCGGATGAACAGGCCCTCGCCGTCGCCCCCCGCCACGCGCTCCGCGCCCTCGTCGAGGGCGGACTGGATGTACGACATCACGCGGTCGCGCTGCTCCTCGGACACGACCGGCCCGAACTGGGTCTCGGGGTCGAGCCCGGGGCCCACCTTGGCCTTGCCCGCGGCGTCGGCGAGCGCGGCCACCACGTCGTCGAACTGGTCGCGGTGCACGAACAGCCGCGAGCCCGCGTTGCACGCCTGCCCGGTGTTGAAGTAGATGCCCTGGAACGACCCCTTGATCGCCGCCTCGAGATCGGCGTCGGGGAGGATGATGTTGGGGCTCTTGCCGCCGAGCTCGAGCGTCACCCGCTTGAGCGCCCGCCCCGCCTTCGCCCCGATCTCCCGCCCCACCGCGGTCGAGCCGGTGAACGCGATCTTGGCCACGCCCTCGTTGTCCACGAGCGCCGCGCCGGTCTCCCCGTCGCCGGTCACCACGTTGATCACGCCCGGCGGGAACCCCGCCTCCTCGACGAGCTGCCCGAGCCGCAGCGCGGTCAGCGGCGTCTGCTCGGCCGGCTTCAGCACCACCGTGCACCCGGCCGCCAGCGCCGGGGCGATCTTCCAGGCCGCCATCAGCAGCGGGAAGTTCCAGGGGATGATCTGGCCGCACACGCCGACCGGCTCCTTGCGCGTGTAGACGTGCACGTCCGGCCACGCGACCGGGATGACCTCGCCCTCGATCTTGGTCGGCCAGCCCGCGTAGTAGCGCAGGTGCGCGGAGGCGCTCGGCACGTCCACCCGCTCGGCGAGCTTCACCGGCTTGCCGTTGTCGAGCGCCTCGAGCCGCGCGAGCTCCTCGGCGTTCTCGTCGATCAGGTCGGCCAGCCGGTGCATCAGCCGCTCGCGCCGCGCGGCGGGCCACTGCCCCCACTTGCCCTCCAGCGCGGCGGCCGCGGCGCGCACCGCGCGGTCCACGTCCTCCGCGCCGGCCTGTGCGACCGAGCAGATCACCTCGCCCGTGGCCGGGTCGATCG
>JALZEZ010000432.1 GCA_030861775.1 Actinomycetota bacterium | reverse complement strand
GGCGCGCTACCGGTGGAGATCCGGCACAGCATCGCGCCGCGCCAGGCGGCCGGCTCGCGCTAGGCGACCGGCTCGCGGCCCGCGACCCAGCGGTCGTGCCAGGCGCTCACGTTGTAGAGCGCCCAGAGCTCCACGGCGCGATCGATGCGGCCCGAGCGGTGCCCCGCCCAGGTGCGGTCGATCTCGTCGTAGTCGAGCAGCCCGCGCTCGGCCAGCGACGACCCGCGGATCTCGCGCTGCGCGCGCTCGCCCAGGTCGCCCCGGAACCACTCGGCCATCGGCGTGCTGAAGCCCTGCTTGGTGCGGTAGACGATCTCGCGCGGCAGCACCCCGGTCACGGCCTTCTTCAGCAGGTGCTTGCCAACCCCGTCGCGCACCTTCATCTCCGGCGGCAGCGCGGTGGCGAACTCGACCAGCTCGTGGTCGAGGAACGGCACGCGGGCCTCGACCGAGGTGGCCATGGTCATCTTGTCCACGCGCATCAGCAGGAGCTCGGCCAGGCGCTGGCGCAGCTCCAGGTAGGTCATCTTCTGGAGCTGGTCGGCGCCCGGGTGGAGCCGCTCCGCCTCGCGCCAGAGCCGCTCCACGAGGGCGTACGAGTCGTCGCGGTGGCCGTTGGCCACCACGCGGTCCTTCAGCAGCCCGCGGTAGGCGATGTAGCCGCCCCAGAACGGGAGCTGGTCGCGCCCCGCGCTCACCAGGAGCTGGGCGGCGGTCATGCCCCGTCCGGTCCGCAGCGCCAGCCCGGTGGCCGCGCGCCCCGCCGCCACCCGCAGCGGCCGCGGCAGCCGCGTGGCCGGCTGCCACAGCCGGCGCCCGAGCGAGACGTAGTCGGCGTAGTGGTCGTAGCCGTGGAACAGCTCGTCCGAGCCCTCCCCGATCTGCACCACGATCGTGCCGCTGTCGCGGGCCAGCTTGGAGACGAAGTAGAGCGGCAGGCACACGTAGTCGGCGATCGGCTCGTCCTGGTGGTAGATCAGCTCCGGCAGGAAGTCCTGGAGATCGGACTCGCCGATCAGCACCTCGTGGTGGTCGGCCCCGAAGCGCTCGGCGATCTGGCGCGCGTAGGGCAGCTCGTTGGTGCGCTCGTCGCCGTGGAAGGCGATCGAGAACGTGCGCACCGGCGAGTCCATCACCTCGGACATCAGGGCGACGTTCGTGGACGAGTCCACCCCGCCGGAGAGGAAGACCCCGAACGGGACGTCGGCCATCATGCGCTTCTCGATCGAGGCCCGCAGGAGGTCGAGCAGGCGCTCCTCCATCTCGGCCTCGGACATCTCCGGCACCTCGTTCAGGGCGGCCTCCGAGAACGGCGTCCAGAAGGTGTCGCGGCGGATCGACCCGCGCGCGTCCACCACCATCCGCTCGGCCGGCGCGAGCTTGGACACGCCGGCGAACAGCGTCGCGGGCGGCGGCGTGCAGAGGAAGGTCAGGTAGCTCTGGAACGCCTCCTCGTCCAGCTCCGCGGTCATCGCGGGGTGGCGCAGGATCGCCTTGATCTCGGAGCCGAACAGGAAGCCGCCGGGCGGGGTGGCGTAGTAGACCGGCTTGATCCCCATCCGGTCGCGGGCCAGGAACAGCTCGCGCCGGCGCGCGTCCCAGATGGCGAACCCGAACATGCCCTGGAGGCGCTTGACGCAGTCGATCCCCTCCTCCTCGTAGAGGTGGACGATCGTCTCCGTGTCGGTGTTCGAGCGGTACGCGTGGCCCTTGGCCTCGAGCTCCTCGCGCAGCGCGGCGTGGTTGTAGACCTCGCCGTTGTAGGTGATCCAGACCGTCCCGTCCTCGTTGCACATCGGCTGGTGACCGGCCGCCGAGAGGTCCACGATCGACAGCCGCCGGTGGCCCAGCGCGACCCGGCCGGGCCCCGAGTACCACGCGCCCGCGTCGTCGGGGCCGCGGTGCGGCAGCGTGTCGCGCATCTCCGCGACGAGCTCCTCAGAGATGGCCAGCGAGTCGCTGGTAGCCAGGATTCCGGTTATCCCGCACACGTGTCGACGGCGCTCCCCTGCACGTCGGTTGGATCGTCCATGATCGCCGCACGAGTCCCTGCGCGGCCGTTCCTAGACTACCGCCGCCATGGGCATCCAGCTAGTCCTCGCCGACGACTGGGAGCTGCGCGGGGACGGCTCCGGCGACATGCGCGCGCTCCAGTTCGCGACGCTCCGCCGCATCACCGAGATCTACGAGCGCAACGGCCTGCGCGGCTCGTTCAACGCCGAGGTCATGCAGCAGCTCGCGCACCGGCGGCTGGCCGGCGAGCACCCCGAGCTGGGCGAGCTGGCCGCCGAGTGGGAGGACGTCGTGCGCGGCGCCCACTCCCGCGGTCACGACTTCCAGCTGCACGTCCACCCGCAGTGGAGCCGGGCCCGCTACGAGGACGGCCGCTGGTCGCTCGACGCCTCGTGGTCGATGCTCGACTACCCCGGCGACGAGGTGCGCTCGATCCTGCGCGAGGCGCGCGACTACCTCCAGTCGCTGCTCCGGGCGGTGAATCCGTCCTACCGCTGCGTCTCCTACCGCAGCGGCTCCTGGGCGCTGGCCCCGAGCGAGCACACGCTGCCCGCCCTGGCCGAGCTGGGCATCGTGGTGGACATCAGCATGGCCGAGGGGCTCCACTACGAGAGCCCGCGGCTGCGAATCGACTACCGCGGGATCGACGAGTCGTTCCTTCCCTACTACCCGCGGATGGACGACGCCCGGCGCGTCTCCCCCACCCCCGAGCCGATCGTCTGCATGCCGACCCACTCGTTCCGGCGCCCGGCCGCGCCGCGGCTGATCCGGCGGGCGGCCGTGGAGCTCCGGCGCCTGCGCGTGCCCGGCTCCGGGGCTCTGCTGCGCCGCTACGGGCGGCCGAACGACGTGCCGGTCGAGCCCGCCGGGGGCGAGTACTCGGCCTGGACCGTGGACGGAGAGGGCGCGGCCGAGAACCCGGCCACCGACCTGGCCTCGATGAGCTGGGCCGAGCTGCGCCACGTGCTGCGCGACGCGCGCTCGCGCGCTCGCGCCACCGGCTGGGACGACGTGCCGGTGGTCCTGGAGAACCACACCAAGGACATCGGGGACTTCGGCCCGATCGAGCGCCTGGCCGCGGCCCTGGAGGCGGCGGACGACATCGAGGTCATCACGCTGACCGAGCTGGCCGAGCGGCTCGAGGCGGGGCGCTACCCGATCAGGGCGGGCGAGCCC
>JALZEZ010000431.1 GCA_030861775.1 Actinomycetota bacterium | reverse complement strand
CCTCCCAGGCCCGCAGCGCGCGGGCCCGGCGCATGGTCGGGGAGAGCTTCAGGCGCCAGCGCCAGGTCGCGTCGGCGTTGTAGATGCCGATCCGGGGCCAGGCCAGCGGGCGCGGGCCGCGCAGCCCCTCCGGGAGGGTCAGGCCGTAGTCGTAGCCTGTGCGGCCGGCGGCCTCCACAACGCGCTCGTCGTAGGAGCCGTAGGGGTAGGCGATCGAGCGGCAGCGGCCGCCGAGGCGCTCCTCGCAGGCCATCCGCGAGCCCTCGAGCTCGGCGGCGATCTCGTCCTCGCTCGCCAGCTCGGCCAGGCGCGGGTGCGAGCAGGTGTGCGAGCCGATCTCCCAGCCCGCGTCCGCCAGCCCGCGCAGCTCGTCCCAGCTCATGCAGGACAGCTCGTGCTCGTACTCGCCGCCCACCCAGTGCGCGATCCCGGGCCATGTCATCGGCCCGTCGCGGTCGGGCCAGTTCGTCGGCACGTAGACCGAGGCGCGCATGTCGAGGCGGTCGAGGATCGGCTTGGCCAGCTCGAGCACCGAGCGGTAGGCGTCGTCGAAGGTGATCGCCACGGCGCGGCCCGACTGCTCGTCGAGGGCCTCCGTGACCGGGACGCCGCGGTAGCCGCGCTTGCTGAGGAACGTGAGCTGGCGCTCCAGCGCTTCCGGGCGGACCGACAGGGCGGCCGGCCAGTCCCTGCTGACCGCGTGGTAGCAGAGGACGACGAGGTCGGTCACCCCTCGCCTCCCCGGACCCAGGGCAGGATCCGCGCGACGCGCGCGCTGCGCGGCTCGGCCAGGCGGAACAGCGCCTTGCGGGCGAACGCGAGCCCGCGGTTGCGGCGGAGCTCGGCGTACTCGACCCAGCGCCAGGCCGCCGCCACCAGCTCGGGGCGGCGCGCCAGCCGGCCGGTGGCGTCGAGCTGGGTGATGTGGAGCAGGTGGTAGGCGGTGCTGGCCACGTTGGTCACGCGGTGCGGGAAGAGGTCGTAGCGCGACCAGTTGCCGGTGTCCCAGCGGCCGAGGCAGCGGACGAGGGCGTCCACCCCGGAGTCGAAGCCGGCCCGGGCGCGCTCGTCGCCGAGGCCGACCGCGACGTCGCGCAGTCCCCAGAGCCCGAACATCAGCCCGTTGAGGACGAGCGACGGGGGGTCGGTCGGGTACTCCTCCGGCACCAGGCCGCCGTCGAGGGCCGCGGCGGCCCCGCCCTCGTCCGAGGGGACGTAGAGCGGCTCCAGGGCCCGCAGGGCGGCTTGGCGGTAGCTCTCCTCGCCGGTGGCCCCGTGCATGCGCACGAGCAGGCTGGCGCCCTCGCCCTGGGCCATCCCGGAGGGCCATGGGGGGCTGATCGCGAACGTGTGCGGGTAGTGGAACGTGTGCATCCAGGTCCCGTCGTCGCGCTGCTGGGCCACGAGCAGGTCGGCGGTCTTGCGGGCGGAGTCGAGCCACTCCTCCCCCTCCCCCTCGACCCAGCGCTCGTGGCAGCCCAGCCCGCGCTGGATCGCGCCCACCCACAGCTCGGAGCCCGGCCGCTCGTGGAAGCCGGGCCACATCTCGAGCCGGTTCGCCTTGCCCCGGAAGTCGATCGGGTAGCCGCGCACGGTCTGGGGATCGACGTTCCGGCCGTAGGGCGCGCCGAAGGAGCGGCTGAGGAACCGCTCGAGGCGCCCGCGCTCATGGCCGGGGCGCAGGTCGGGCTCCGTCACGAACGACGGCTTGGCCCGCTCTTCGTCTGGAATCGCTGTCATCGGGTGGATGGGTCAGGCTATTAGCCGGTGGCGGACGCCCTGGACAAGGACGGGCGGCTGCGCGTGGTGACGCTGGTGGACCATCTCGGCTCCTCCGGCGGAGGCGAGCGGCTGGCCATGGAGATCTCGAAGCGGCTCGACCGCGAGCGCTTCGAGCCGATCCACTGCGCGAGCCGCTGGCACCCGGACGGCGACTACGGCCCGGCCAACGCCGCCGCGGCCGAGGAGCTGCGCGCCGCGGGCGTGCGGCTGATCGGGCTCGGGCGGAGCTCCACGCTGGCGGTGTGGTCGTGGGCCCCGCTGCTGCGGCTGCTGCGCCGCGAGCGCGTGGACGTGCTCCATTCCCACAAGTTCGGCTCGAACGTCTGGGGCGTGCTGCTCGCGCGGGCCGTCCGGGTGCCGGCGGTCGTGGCGCACGAGCACACCTGGTCGTACGAGGGCCAGCCGCTGCGGAAGTTCCTCGACCGCGAGCTGATCGCCCGCCTCAGCGGCGCCTTCGTGGCCGTCTCGCACGAGGACCGGCGCCGGATGATCGAGGTCGAGGGGATCGACCCCTCCGACGTCGTCTTCGTCCCGAACGGGATCGACGCGCTGCGCGAGGGCGACGGGGCGCGCGTCCGGGCGGAGCTGGGGATCGAGCCCGGCGACCCGGTGATCGGCGCGGTGGCCGTCCTGAGGCCGCAGAAGGCGCTCGACGTGCTGGTGCGGGCCGCGGGCGAGCTGGTGCGCGACCACCCGCGCCTGCGCGTGCTGGTGGCCGGCGAGGGGCCGGAGCGGGCTGCACTCGAGGCGCTGATAGGCGAGCTGGGGCTGGGCGCGACGGTGACGCTGCTCGGGCTGCGCTCGGACGTGCCGGACGTGCTGGCGGCGCTTGACGTGGCGGTGGTCTCCTCGAGCTTCGAGGGCACGCCGCTGGCCGTGCTCGAGTACATGGACGCCGGGCTGCCGGTCGTGGCCAGCCGGGTGGGCGGCATCCCCGACCTGATCGAGCACGAGCGCCACGGCCTGCTGGTCGAGCCGGGCGACCCGGCGGCGCTGGCGGCCGCGGTCGGCGGCCTGCTGCGCGAGACGGAGCGGGCACGCGAGCTGGGGCGCGCCGGGCGCGAGCGGCGGCGGGCGGAGTTCTCGATCGACAACACCGTCCGTACGCTCGAGCGCATGTACCTGGAGCTGGCCGGCCGGTGAGCGCCCCGCTGACCCTGGAGCCCGCGGGCCTCCAGGACGCCCGCGACGACTGGCGCGAGCTGGCCGAGGCGTCCGGCAACCCGTTCTCCACCTGGGAGTGGGCGAGCGCGTGGTGGGACCACTTCGGCGGCGGGCGGGCCCTGCACGTGCTGCGCTGCCGCGACGGCGAGGGCGGCACGCGGGCGATCCTGCCGCTGTTCCTCGACCGCCGCGGGCCGCTGCGCATGCTGCGCTTCGTGGGCACGGGCCGGCGGACCAGCTCGCCCCCGTC
>JALZEZ010000430.1 GCA_030861775.1 Actinomycetota bacterium | reverse complement strand
CACCCCGCGCGGCGAGCCGAGCCGCCGCTCGATCGTCCGCTCGAGCGCCAGCGCCGCCGCCCCCGGCGGCACGAACTCGAGCACGTGGCGCAGCACCCGCCGGCCGTCGAGCTCGCGCAGCGCCTCGGCGACCTCGCGCCGCAGCCCGATCAGCAGCGCCGCGGCGGTCCCGGCGTGCAGCGCCACCTCGAACGACTTGCGCAGCTCCGCGTCGAGCTCCCCGTAGCGCCAGCCCAGCAGCGCGGGGACCAGGACGAGATGCCCCGAGCTCGACACCGGCAACAGCTCCGCCGGCCCCTGGACGGCCCCGAGCGCGGCGGCCTGGGCGGGGGAGAGGGCTACGCCGTCTCCGTGGCGGCCTCGCCGGTCTCGGACTCGCCGCCCCCGCCCCCGCGCCTGCGGATCAGCAGGTAGGCGATCCCGAGGACGATGCACGCGGCGACGAAGTAGTCGACGTAGTGCAGCGAGTCCTTCCAGTCCTCCCAGCGGTCGCCGGCCTCCTTGCCAATGTAGGTGAGCATCAGCACCCACGGGATGCACCCCAGGAGGGTGAGCACGCTGAAGCGCCAGAAGGGCATGCGCGCGACGCCGGCGGGCAGCGAGATGAACGTCCTGATGATCGGCAGCATCCGGGTGAAGAACACCGTCGCGTCGCCGTGGCGCTCGAACCAGCGATCGGCCCATTCCAGGTGGCTCTTCTTGATGTGGAGCTTCTTGCCGTGCTTCTCGAGGATGTCCACCCGCCCCGCGTACCCGACCCAGTAGGCGGCCCACGACCCGACGAGGTTGGCGAGCGATCCGGCGGCGACGGCGGCGAAGAGCGAGTACTCCCCCTCGCTGACCGCGAAGCCCGCGAACAGCATCGTCGCCTCGCTCGGGATCGGGATGCAGGCGCTCTCGAGCGCCATGAGGATGAAGATGCCCGCGAGGCCGATCTTGTCCACGACGTCGGTCGCGAAATTGACCAGCGGGTCCGTGAGGGAGGCGACGACCAGCATGGAGGCGAATGAGCCTAGCGAGGGCCTAGACTGAGGCCCTCCACGGGAACCCTCCGAGCGTGAGAACTCGCATCCTCGACTCCGTGGCGCTGCGCCGCACCGCGCAGGTGGCGATCGACGCCTGCCTGGTGGCGCTCGCCTACTCGATGGCGTACGTGCTGCGCTTCGACCCCGGCATCCCCGGCCGCTACGAGGACCTGCTGCTCGAGTCGGCGGTCTTCGTGGTGTTCGGCAAGCTGCTCGTCTTCGCCCTGTTCGGGCTCTACCACAAGCTCTGGCGCTTCGTGGACCAGCGCGACTTCGAGACGATCCTCAAGGCGGTGGTCGTCTCGACCATGGTGCTGGTCGGCGCCTTCTTCCTGATCCCGTCGTCGGTGGCCACCGACCCGCCGCGCGGCGTCATCGCGCTCGACTTCCTGCTCACGCTCGGGCTCGTGGGCGGGGTGCGCTTCGTGGTGCGGGCGATCATCGAGCGGCCCTACCGCGGCGCGGTCGCCCGCCGCGGCGCGCGCGAGGTGCTGATCGTCGGCGCCGGCAACGGCGGGCAGCTCGTGGCGGCCGAGCTGCGGCGCAACCCGGACCTCGGGATACCGATCGGCTTCGTGGACGACGACCCGCGCAAGCAGGGCATGCGCGTGGCCGGCGTGAAGGTCGAGGGCACCACCGGCGAGCTCGACCGGGTGCTCGACGCCGCCGAGCCCGGCGAGGTCATCATCGCCATCCCCTCGGCGCCGGGCGTGGTGCGCCAGAAGGTCGTCACCGCCTGCCGCCGCCGCGGCATCCCGGTGCGCACGCTGCCCACGACGTTCGAGCTGCTGTCCGGCGGCGTGGAGCTCATGCGCCAGGTGCGCGAGGTCAAGGTCGAGGACGTGCTGGGCCGCGAGCCGGTGCGGATGGAGGTCGATCGCGTGGGCGCGTACCTGGCCGGCGAGGTCGTCCTCGTTACGGGCGCCGGCGGCTCGATCGGCTCCGAGCTGTGCCGCCAGATCTCGCGCGTGGGCCCGGCCCGGCTGATCCTGATCGACAACGCCGAGAACAGCCTCTTCGAGATCCGCCGCGAGCTGGAGCACGACCGCCACTTCACCCGCGCGCAGGCGATCCTGGCCGACTGCAAGGACGCCGTGCGGATGGAGGAGATCTTCGCCGAGCACCGCCCGGCGGTGGTCTTCCACGCGGCCGCGTACAAGCACGTGCCGCTGATGGAGGAGAACCCGGTCGAGGCCGTGCGCAACAACGCGGTGGCCACGCGGATCGTCGCCTCCGCGGCGGGCGGGGCGGACGCGAAGCGCTTCGTGCTCGTCTCGACCGACAAGGCGGTCAGCCCGGCCACGGTCATGGGGGCCTCGAAGGCGCTGGCCGAGTGGGCCGTCGAGGCCGCGCAGCACCGCTTCCCGCACACCCGCTTCGTGACAGTCCGCTTCGGCAACGTGCTCGGCTCGTCCGGGTCGGTGGTGCCGATCTTCCGCCGCCAGATCGCCGCCGGCGGGCCGGTCACGGTCACCGACCCGAACATGACCCGCTACTTCATGACGATCCCCGAGGCGGTCCAGCTCATCATCCGCTCTGGCGACCTCGGGCGGGGCGGCAAGGTGTTCGTGCTCGAGATGGGCGACCCGGTGCGGATCGTCGACCTCGCCCGCAACATGATCCGCCTGTCAGGCCGCGAGCCCGACAGCGAGATCGCGATCGACATCGTCGGGCGCCGCCCCGGCGAGAAGATCCACGAGGAGCTGTTCAACCCGGACGAGCGGCCGGAGCCGACGCCGGCCGAGAAGATCGTCTCGGCCGCGCGGGCGCCGCTCGACCCGGAGTGGGTCGAGGCCGCGTTCGCGCGCGTGGAGGAGAGCGTCTACTCCGGCGACGCCCACGGCCTGGCGGCGCTGGTCACGGGGCTGGCGGAGGAGCGCGCCGCCTCGGCCTCGTGGAACGCGACCCCGGACGAGTCCGCGATCCCGGCGCCCGAACGGGCCTCGTAGCGCCCGCGCGCCCAGCTAAGGTCCGGGTTCGAACGTGGAGCTCATCCAGGAGATCGGTTCCTACGCGGGGTTCGCGGCCGTCTTCGGTCTCGCGATCATGTCCGCCCTCTACTTCTCGCAGGCTCGCGACGTGAAGCGCCTGCGCGAATGGGCCGGCCGTGCGCCCGAGCGCGCGGCCGAGATCGAGGCCGGCGGGCGCGCCGCCGCCGCGGTCCCGGTGGC
>JALZEZ010000170.1 GCA_030861775.1 Actinomycetota bacterium | reverse complement strand
CCGCTGGAACGGCGGCGACCCCGCGATCGACGCTCCGCGCGGACGCGCCTTTGTGACCCTGGAGCACGACGACGGCAGCGGCTTCAAGGCCGTAGGGACCGAGGACTCGGTGATGGACGCGACCCAGCACTCGGGCGACGACTCGTGGACCGAGACCTGGCAGTTCACCGAGTGCGACCCGTTCGGCAGGTACCGCTTCCGCGTGCGCGGCCGGGCGAACACCGGGGGCGGCGAGGACGACTACACGCTGACCAGCGAGCCCTTCGAGCTGAAGCCGGGCACGATCAAGTCGTACCTGGCCACCGAATCCGGCGGCGTCGCCCGCGTGCGCGCCGAGTACGACCTCCCCTCCACTCCGCTCGCCGCGCTGGCCCGCCGCGTGCGCCACGGCTTCGCGGTGATCGAGTTCGACCCGCCGGCCGGCCCGATCCAGGAGACGCTCGCCCTGCCCGACTCCCGCGGCCTCGAGTTCCGCGCGAACGTGCCGGCCGGCTCATCGATCAAGGTCCTCTCGGTCGAGGACGCCTGCGGGAACACCGGGAAGTAGCGGCGCGCGTCAGGAGCGGCGGCGGCGCAGCTCCGCCACCAGCAGCTTCGAGTGCAGCGCGGCGATCAGGTCGTTGAGCGGCTCGCGGCCGTCGTCGATCAGCTTCAGCGCGCGGTCGGTCTCCATCTCGCCCGCCAGGCGATCCATCAGGACCTCGACCTCCTCCTTCACCAGCCCCTCCAGCGCGCTCCTGTAGCGCAGCGTGTCGTAGACGGTGAAGCCGATCCGCTCGTCGTAGCCGCCGGCCCGGAAGCGGGCGATCGCCTCGACGATCTTCACGTCGGTCGGCGAGTAGCCGCGCTTCGTGGGCGTGAGCACGCCCAGCTCCGCCAGCCGGTCGAGCACCTCCTTCGGCATCTCGTAGCGGCGCCGCAGCTCGGCGGCCGAGACGCGCGCCTCGTCGCCGGCGGTCGCGCGCTCGATCACCCGATCCTCCAGCTCCACCAGCGCGCGGGTGCGCTCCGGGTCGTCCTCCATGATCCGCTTGATCGCCTTCAGCGGCATGAAGCGCTCCTCCTGGAGCTGCTTGATCATGCGGATGCGCTCGACGAAGTCCGGCGGGTACCAGGCCATGTTGCGCGAGGTGCGCACGGGCTCCGGCAGGAGCCCCTCGCGGAGGTAGTGCTTGATCGTGCCGGCGCTGACCCCGCTGGCGGCCGCGAGCTCGCGCATGCGGAGGAGCCCGTTGCCGGAGGCGTCGTCCGTGGAGGCGGGGGCGGCCGCGCGGCCCGTGCTCACGCCATGAAGCTCCCGCGCGCGCCGGCCTCCGCCGGGCCGGCCACCGCGCCCGCGTCCTTCAGCGCGTCGATCTCCTCCGCCGAGTACCCGGCGGCCTCGAGCACGGCATCGGTGTCGGCGCCCAGCGGCGGCCCCGGCCCCTGCGGCCCGCCGGGCGTGCGGCTCAGCTTCACAGGCGCGCCCAGCAGCCGCACCGGGCGCTCGGACCCGGGCTGCTCGACCTCCACCACCATCTCGCGCTCGCGCACCAGGGCCGAATCCAGGGCCTCGTCCAGTTCGAGAACCGGCTCCAGGCAGCAGTCGTGCCGCGAGGCGAACTCGCGCCACTGCTCGCGCGTGCGCTCGAGGAAGATCCGTTCCACCTCGGCGTGCGCCTCCGAGCCCGGCTGCTCGAACTGCTTCTCGATCAGGTCCTCGCGGCCGACCCCGCGGCACCAGGCCTGCCAGAACTTCGGCTCGAGCGCGCCGAGCGTGACCCAGCCGTCCGAGCACGCGTACGGCCGGTAGCAGATGATCCGGCCCGCGAGCTCGAGGTCGCCGCGCCGCGGCGGCTCCTCCTCGGCGAAGTAGCGCGCCGCGACCATCGCCAGCCACGACAGGGCGCCGTCCGACATCGAGACGTCCACGAGCTGGCCCTCGCCGGAGCGGTCGCGCTCGCGCAGCGCGGCCAGGATGCCGAAGGCCGCCATCTGCGCGCCGCCGCCGATGTCCGCGATCTGGCCGGCCGACTGGACCGGCGGCCCGCCGCGCTCGCCGGTGAGGCCGAGCAGCCCGATCAGGCCGAGGTAGTTCATGTCGTGGCCGGAGCGGTCGCGCAGCGGCCCGTCCTGGCCGTAGCCGGTGATCGCGCAGTAGACGAGCCCCGGGTTCTCCTCGCGCAGTCGCTCGTAGCCCACCCCGAGCCGGTCGAGCACGCCCGGGCGGAACGACTCCAGCAGCACGTCGTGGTCGCGCACCAGCCGCAGCAGCACCTCGCGCCCGCGCTCCTCCTTGAGGTTCACGCGGATCGACCGCTTGCCGCGGTTGAGGGCGAGGTAGTAGGCGGACTTGGCGGAGTCGTCGGCGCCCTCGTAGTAGGGCGGCGCCCAGCGGACGTAGTCGCCCATGCCGGTGTCCTCGACCTTGAGCACCTCGGCGCCGAAGTCCGCCAGCAGCATCGAGCAGAAGCCGCCGGGCAGCAGGCGCGAGAGGTCCAGCACCCGGACCCCCTCGAGCGGCAGGCCCATCAGGCCTCCGCCGACTCGATCGGATGGCGCAGCATGTCGCGGCGCGACACCTCCGCGCCCTCGCGCTTCGGCGTGCCGAGCAGCTCGCGCGCCTCCTCCACGGTGGCCGGCCGCCGCCCCACGTCCTCGCACATCTGGCGCGCCTTGGCGATCAGGTCGCCGTTCGAGCGGGCCATCGTGCCGTCGGGCAGGTAGAAGTTGTCCTCGAGCCCGACCCGGACGTTGCCGCCGAGCGTCAGGGCGGCCGCCACCAGCATCCACTGCTCGCGGCTGATCCCGATCACGCCCCAGTTGTTCGGCCCGCGCGCACCGCCGGGGATCTGGTCGGCCATGTGCGCGAGGTTCTTGGCGTTCGGCCGGATGCCGCCGGTCACGCCCATCACGCACGAGATCTGGAGCGGCTCGGACAGCAGCTCCATGTCGAGCAGCGGGTCCAGGTTCGCGATGTGCCCCGAGTCGAAGCACTCGTGCTCGGGCCGGATGTCGAGCTCGTTCATCGCCTCGAGGAACTGGATGATCGTGTCGAACGAGTTCTCGAAGACGGTCTTGAACACGAAGTCCTTGCGCCGCCGCGAGTACTTCGCGTAGTTCATCGAGCCCATGTTCAGCGCGGCGATGTCCGGCTTCAGCGCGCGCAGGTACTCGATCCGCTTCTCGATCGGGACGCCCACGGCGCCCGTCGAGTAGTTGACGATCACGTCGTCCACCTCGGCCCTGATGGCCTCGGTGATCGCGCGGAAGTCCTCGACCTCGTAGGAGGGGACGCCGTCCCGCGTGCGCGCGTGGATGTGGATCATCACGCCGCCCTCGTCCACGATCCGCCGCGCCTCGGCCGCGTACTCCTCCGGCGTGTAGGGGATGGCCGGGCACTGGTCGCGGTTGGCCACCGCGCCCGAGATCGAGCAGGTGATGATCACCGGGTCCTCGAAGCGGCTCATACCGGCATCACCCCGTGCTTCTTCCAGGGCCGCTCGACGCGCTTGCGCTCGGCCATCTCCAGCGCGCGGATCACCACCGGGCGGGTCTCGCGCGGGTCGATGATGTCGTCGATCATCGCGTTGCCCGCGGGCACGTACGGGTCGATCAGCTTCTGGAAGTTCGCGACCAGCTCCGCGCGCTTGGCCTCCGGGTCCTCGGCCGCCTCGATCGCCTTGCGCATGATGATGTTCACCGCCCCCTCCGCGCCCATGACGCTGATCTCCGCGGTGGGCCAGGCCACGATCAGGTCCGGCTCGTAGGCCTTGCCGCACATGACGTAGTAGCCGGCGCCGTAGGCCTTCCTGATCACGACCGTGATCTTCGGGACCGTCGCGCGCGAGACCGCGTACAGCATCTTCGCCCCGTGCCGGATGATCCCGGCCTGCTCGACCTTGGTGCCGACCATGAAGCCCGGCACGTCCTGGAGGAACAGCAGCGGGATGCCGAACGCGTCGCAGAGGTTGATGAAGCGGGCGGCCTTGTCGGCGGAGTCGTTCTCGAGGATGCCGCCGAGCTGCTTGGGCTGGCTCGCGACGATCCCGATCGGCCGCCCGTTCATGCGCGCGAAGCAGGTGATGATCGTCTTCGCGAACTGGGGCTTCATGTCGAAGTAGAAGCCGTCGTCGACGATCCGCCGGATCACGTCGTACATGTCGTACGGCTTGCGGTTCGACTCGGGGAGGACCTCGAGCAGCTCCTCGTCCATGCGGTCGACCGGGTCGCTGGTGGGCGTGACCGGCGCCTGCTCCTCGCAGTTCGAGGGGAAGAACGAGAGGTAGTCCTTGATGGCCTGGATGCACTCCTCGTCGTCGGCGCACTCGAGGTCGGCCACGCCGGACTTGCGGCAGTGGATCTTCGAGCCGCCGAGCTCCTCCTGGGTCACGTCCTCGCCGGTGACGGCCTTGACCAGGTACGGGCCGGCCAGCGCCATCGAGCCGCGGCCCTTGACCATCGGGACGAAGTCGGCCAGGCCCGGGATGTAGGCGGTGCCCGCCGCGCAGGGGCCCATGAGCGCGGCCACCTGCGGGATCACGCCGCTCATGATCACCTCCTCGCGGAAGAGGTGGCCGGAGCCGGCGAAGAGCGACCCGACGGCCTCCTGGATGCGCGCCCCGGCGGAGTCGAGCAGCCACACGAACGGCATGCGCTTCTGGAGGGCCATCTCGCGCAGGCGGCCGACCTTCAGCTCGCCGGTCATGCCCATCGAGCCGGCCATGACGGTGAAGTCGTAGGCGGCCACGGCCACCAGGCGGCCGTCCACCCGGCCGTAGCCGGTGACCACGCCGTCCGCGGGCGCCGCCACGCCCTCCATGGCCTTCTGCGAGAAGTGCGGGCGGCCGTGGATGCCCAGCTCCACGAACGTGCCGTCGTCGACCAGCAGCGCGATCCGCTCGCGCGCGGTCAGCTTCTCCCGCTCGTGCTGCTTGGCGATCTTCTCCTCGCCGCCGCCCAGCTTGATGCGCTCGCGCCGCTCGCGGAGGTCGTCCACCAGCGGGCGCAGGGCCGTATCGGGTCCTGCGGTCATCGCCCCTTCCACTGCGGCTCCCTCTTCTCGAAGAACGCGGTCACGCCCTCGACGGCGTCCTCCGTGGACAGCTCGATAGTGAGCTGCGCCTGGAGGAACTCGAGGGCGTCCTGCAGGGCCATGTCCTGCTGGCGGAACATGGCGTTCTTGCCGAGGCGCATGACCACCGGGGACTTGCCCGCCAGCTTGCTCGCCCATTCCCGGGTGGTCGTCTGCAGCTCCGCCGCGGGGACCACCCGGTTCACGATGCCGGCGGCGCGCGCCTCCTCCGCGGTCATGCGCTCGCCGAGCAGCAGCATCTCGTTCGCGGTCTTGCGCGGCACGTTGCGGTAGATCAGCGCCATGATCATGAACGGGAACAGGCCGAGGTTGATCTCGGGCGTCCCGAACTGGGCGCTGTCGGCGGCGATGATCAGGTCGCAGGCCAGCGCCACGCCGAGCGCGCCGGCCAGCACGTGGCCGTTCGCCGCGACCAGGCTCGGCTTGCCCAGCTCGCCGATCAGGCGGAACAGGCGCACGAACTTCTCGGTGCCGAAGTGGCGGTGGACGAGCGGCGTGTCGGCCGCGAACTGGGCCACGTTGCCGCCCGAGGAGAAGACCTTCTCGTGCGTGGAGGTGAGCACCACGCAGCGCACGCTGTCGTCCTCCTTCGCCTCCGTGAAGGCGGCGATGATGTCGCTCAGCATCGCGTCGGAGAGCGAATTGCGGGTGTCCGGGTCGTCGAGCGCGATCGTGGCGACCGCGTCCTCGACCTCGTAGCGGAGCTTCTCGTAGGCCATCGGTAAGTGGGACGTGCCACTGCCCACTCTGACGGATTCGGCCGCGCGGCGTCGGAAGGGCGGTTCCGCGCCAGAGTTCGGTACGACCGATAACGCGGGTATAGTTGCGCGCGCCGAGTCGGTCGTAGGCCCTACTTCGACCGATCGGGGGAACCACTGCCGGCTGTCGCCGGCCGGGGCGAATCGGACGCATTGCCGTGTCCGTAGCGCGCTGCGCGAGCCCGACAGCTCACCCCGTAGGCGCCCAAGGGAAGACCCAACCGAAACCGAAAAGACGGCTACACGACCGAGGGGGTCGCGAAATGCCTCGATTCCGGATGTTGGTCCTGTGCGCGCTCGTCGCGTGCCTCGTGCTGCCGGCGGTGCCGGCGAGCGGCGCCGAGCGCGTCGAGCGCGTGATCGTGCAGAAGGTCAACGACTACCGGGCGAAGCACGGCCTCCCGCGGCTGCGGATGTCGAAGAGCCTGATGGCCTCCTCCGACCGCTACTCCTGGCAGCAGATGCGCGGCGGCTACTTCGGCCACTCGAGCAGCATCCAGGCGAGCAGCAAGTACCGGCGGCTGGGCGAGGTCCTCGAGTGGCACTCGGGCACGGCCGCGCGCCCCAGCCTCGCCTTCAGGACGTGGCTGCGATCGGGCGGGCACCGCGCGGTGATCCTGGACCGCGGGTTCCGGTACGTCGGCGCGGGTCGCGCCTCGGGCCGCTTCAACGGCCGCCGGGCGACGATCTGGACGATGCAGTTCGGCACGCGCTAGCCCGCTGAGGCGTACCCTTCGGGGTGCGGTGAGGGGGGCTTTCGCGGGACTCTGTGTTGTGGCGGCGCTGGCGGCGCCGGCCGTGGCGCACGGCCAGGCGGCCAGCGTCGCGGCGGAGGGCAACGCCTTCACCGGCGGGCTGCGCTTCCAGCCGCCCGACGTGGCGGTCGGCGTCGGCGACGTGGTGCGCTGGACGAACGCCGACGTGCTCGTCCCGCACACGGCCACCGAGGACCACGAGCTCTGGGACCTGACCGGCACGTACGGGCAGACGCCCGCCAACCCGCCCGGGTTCGGGCCCGGCGAGACGCGCGAGCGCCCGTTCGAGGCCGGCACCCATCGCTACTTCTGCCGCGTGCACCCGGTGCAGATGCGCGGGTCGGTCGCGGTGCCGGTGAGGCTGGCGGCGGCGGGCACGGTGCTCGAGCGCAAGCCCTCGGGGCGGACGCGCAAGCGGCGCCGGGTGCTGGTCACCTGGGCCCCGGCCGCGCCGGCGGCGGGGCTCGGCTTCGACGTGGAGATCAGGCGCGGCGACGGCGAGTGGCGCCGCTGGCGCGAGGGCAAGCGCGCGGCGTCCGGCACGTTCCGGACGCAGAAAGCGAAGGCGCCGTGGTCGGTCCGCGCGCGCCTGAGGCGGCTGTCGGACGCGAGCGCCG
>JALZEZ010000169.1 GCA_030861775.1 Actinomycetota bacterium | reverse complement strand
GCCCAGCGCCGCCCGCGGGTCCACCACCGGGCGCGGCGGCGCGTTGGCGTCGCGCAGCATCACCAGACCGCCCAGCACGCCCAGGTACACCGCGCCGTTGTCCGGCCCGATCGTGATCGGCGCGTAGTTGTTGTTGAAGCCGAGCCCCTCCCCCGCGAGCTGCTTGAAGACGGTCTGGCCGGTGCGGAAGTCGAGCGCGGTCAGGTACCAGAGGTCGTCGCGCCCCTCGGACGGGTCCTTCGTGTAGACGTAGACGAGCCCGTTGGCCAGCGACAGCTTCGGCACCACCGACGGCGCCCGCTCGTTGCTCGTCCATACCGGCCGGCAGCCGTCGCCCACCACGTCCACGCGCGTGACGCCCGGCGAGGTGGACGCGCCGCCCTCGGTCGCCGCCGGCCCGCTGTAGCCGTAGTTGTTCTCGACCACGAGGGAGTTGCCGGCGGCGATCAGCGAGTTGTCGGTGGCGCTTGCCCCCGCCTGGAACACCGGCTCCGAGCAGACCAGTCGCGGGCCCGGCACACCCGGCGCGGTGCGGTAGACGCGCACGTTCATCGGGTCCGCGTTGTCGGTGATCGCGACCATCCCGCCCGCCATCACCGTCGGCGTGGTGCCCGACCCCGCGTCCGCCTGCCCCGGCTTCTGCTGGCCCGTGCTCGGATAGCCCTCGCGCCAGGTCACCTCGGGGCCGCCGTCGGGCCCGGCGTCGAGGCGGTAGAGCGCGCGGTCGGTCACCACGTACACGGCGCCGTCCTCCGCCACCGCGAACGAGTTCTGGATCCCCTCGCCCATGGCGCGCACGCGCACCGCGCCGCTGCCGGGGTCGATCGTCCCCACCACGCCGCTGGAGGAGACGAACCAGTAGCGGCCGGACCAGTCGGGCAGCGCCGAGAACCCCTTGTCGCCGAGCGGTATGTGCCCGGCGAGGTCGTACTCGCGCTCGATCGCGAACCCGGGCGGATCGGTCGTGCGGATCACCAGCAGCCGCTTGTCGTTCGTGAGCGTCACCACCCGGTCGAGGTGGTCCAGGTAGAAGTAGCCGCCGGCGGCGAAGTCGTTGAAGACGCGGCCGCCGCTCGGGTCGCGCGGAGGCAGCGGCATCGAGGCCAGCGTCTCGAGCGAGTCGCGGTCGAACATCATCAGCGTCGGCCGCACCGCACCGACGCAGATCGACAGCAGCCGGCCCTGAGCGTCGAACGTGATCGAGCCGCAGACACCGGCCTGGAAGGTCGAGGCGCGCCGCATGTCGCGGCCCAGCGGGCCCGGGCCGTCGTTCACGTCGGTCTGCCAGGCGTCGTTGTGGAGGTTGCTGCGGTCGTTGGGCGCCGTGAACGGGTGGCGCGGGGGGCGCGGGGCGGTGAGCGACTTCTGCGCGGCGGGCGTGCCGACGAACGACGGCGCGTCGCCCGCGTCGCCCTCGGGGATCGGCTCCGCGGCGGCCACTCCCCCGGCCACGGCCCAGGCGAGCAGCGTGGCGGCGGCGGTTCGGATCATGGGAACGGGATCGGCGGGAACAGCGGCGGGTCGTCCGGCGGAGGGGGCTCGCCCGGGGGCTCCGCGCCGGGTTTCGCCGCGGGGATCGAGAGCGCGCCGCCGGGCGCCGCGATCTGCTTCTTCGCCATCGCGTCGCGCGCCCAGTTGGCCAGCGCGCCGTAGGTGGGGCGCGCGTTGCCGTCGCCGTGCAGCAGCCCGAAGTCGAACGCGGAGCCCGCGTACCCCTCCCGCGGCGCGACCAGGCTGTAGTGCAGCATCTGCTTCACGCGCGGATTCCTCTGCGCCAGCGCGAACGCCTTCGGCAGGTACTTCGTGCGCTGCGGCTCGGGGATCTTCGCCCGCGGGCCGGTGGCGAAGTAGCCGAACTCGGTCAGGTAGACGAACGGCGCGCTGC
This sequence comes from Actinomycetota bacterium, assembly GCA_030861775.1. Taxonomy (GTDB): domain Bacteria; phylum Actinomycetota; class Thermoleophilia; order Solirubrobacterales; family Thermoleophilaceae; genus AC-37. The sequence continues at coordinate 5,321 of JALZEZ010000169.1, read as the reverse complement.
GCTTCTTCGGCCCGGACAGCGCCCCCGCCCGGGCGGCCCTGCCGAGCGCGGTCGTGAGCCGCGACAGCGTCCCCATCGTCACATTGTCCGCGCCCTTGTACTTGTAGGTCGGCGGGTTGCGGAAGTCGTACGGGTGGTGCGCGTAGCCGTCGGTCCGCAGGCCCCTGCGCGTCCCCTCGGGCATCCCCGCGAGGCAGGCCCTGTCGACCCTGTACTTCGTGGTCAGGCACAGGGTGCGCCGGAGGAAGGTCAGCGGGGCCATCGCGCGGGTGCCGTGGTACGGCGCCGTCTCCCCGAACAGGACCGCCGCCTTCGGGTCGGCCTGCTTGATCGCGGCGTAGCCCGCCACGTACAGCGCCCGGTAGAGCCTCGGCGCCTCGGCGCTCGGCCGCAGCCAGCCGTCGTGGTTGGGCTCGTTCCAGATCGAGTAGCGGTCCACCCGGCCCTTGAAGCGAGCGGCCGCGGCGCGGGCGAACGTGGCGAACTGCGCCGGGTCTGGCCGGGTCATCCCGAGCTCCCTGTCCCCGGTCGCGTAGCGCGGCGCCGGCCCCGACAGGTCGAGCTGCACCCGGATGCCGGCCTGGGCGGCGGCGTCGATCAGGTCCTCGTAGATGCCCCAGTGGTAGTACGGGTCCTGCGGCGGCTGGTCGCTCTCGCGCTGCTTGCCCATCACGCCGGCCCAGTTGACGAACACCCGCAGTCGCGTGACCCCCAGCTCGCGCGCGTTCTGGAGCGCCCGGCCGCGGTCGTAGTAGTGGCGGGCGAGGAAGACCGGGTCGTCCGCCATCGCGACCTCCATCCGCTTGGCCGCCTGCGCACTCGCAGGGACGAGCGCGGCGGCGATCGCCGCGCACGCGGTTGTCAGAAGAGTCCTGCGAGCCCCCACGCGCACCGCCCCCGAGGGTAGCCCGCCCCGTCGCTACCCTGCGCCACGTGATCGACGTCCAGCACTCCACCCTCGAGACCGGCCTGCCGCTGGTCCGCCTCGGGGTGCCGGGCACGCGGGCGGTCACCGCGCTCGTGGCGTTCGACGCCGGCGCCCGCACCGAGCGCGCCGAGGAGAACGGCATGGCGCACTTCCTCGAGCACCTCGTCTTCAAGGGGGGCGAGTCCTACCCCACCTACCGCGACGTGAACGAGACCGCCGAGCGGCTCGGCGCCCAGCTCAACGCCTACACGTCGCACGACATCGTCGCCTTCCACATCACCAGCCGCTCGGAGGCGGTGATGGAGGCCCTCGACCTGCTGAGCGACTTCGTCGGGCGCGCCCACCTCGACGCGGAGGAGCTCGACCGCGAGCGCGGCGTGGTGATCCAGGAGATCGCGCGCTCGAAGGACCAGCCCTCGGCGGTGGCGGACGACCTGATCGACCAGGCTACCTACGGCGACCACCCGCTCGGCCGTCCCGTGCTCGGGCCGGAGGAGCACCTGCGCACGTTCTCGCGCGACTCGATCGTGGCCTTCCGCGAGCGCCAGTGGGCGCCCGAGCGCGGCGGCGCCTTCCTGGCCGGCGACCTGTCCCACCTCGACGTGGAGCGCGCGGGCGAGCTCCTGACGCGCTTCGACGCCCGCGACGGCGCGGCGGCCACGGACCCCGCCCCCGACTTCGAGCGCCGCGTGCGGGTCGAGCGGCGCGACACCCAGCAGTCGCACCTGCGCCTCCACTGGCGCCCGGCCATCGACCCGTCCGACCTGCGCCAGCGCGCCGCGCTCGCCGTGTACTCCACGCTGCTCGGCGGCTCGATGGGCTCGCGGCTGTTCGACGAGATCCGCGAGCAGCGCGGGCTCTGCTACGCGATCCGCTCGTACGGGACCTGCCACGCGGACGTGCCGCGGCTGGACGTCTCCTCCGGCCTCGACTCGACCAAGTGCGTGGAGGCCTACCGGCGGATCGGGGAGATCGTGGCGGAGCTGGCGGCCGACGGCCCGCGCGAGGGCGAGGTGGAGCGGGCGCGCGCCTACACCGGCGGGTCCACCGTGCTGGCGCTCGAGAGCACGCGGGCGGTGGCCAGCCGCGCCGCCTCGCTGAAGGTCACGTTCGGGGAGATCAGCTCGCCCGACGAGACGATCGCCGCGATCGACGCGGTCACCGACGACGACGTCCGGGCGGTGGCCCGGCAGGTGACCGGCGAGCCGGTCGTGGCCTGCGTCGGCCCGCACGACCCCGCCGACTTCGAGTAGCCGGGCTCAGCCCGCGGGGGCGATCTCCACGCCGTCCTTCGAGGCGCGCACGGTGCGCCGCCCGGCCAGCACGTCGAGCAGCTCGCTGCCGACGAGGTCGCGGCGCCAGCCGCGCAGGGTGCGCACGTCGGGCTCGTCCGAGTCCGACCGGGCCGCCACCACTATCTCGGTGAGGTCCGCCCGCGAGGCGACCAGCTCGTACGCCAGCCCGGCCTCCCCCACCCGCTGGCGCACGACCGCCTCGCACAGCGCGATCCGCGCGGAGTCGGTGGGGTCCGGCTCCGGGCGGGCGCTCTCCGCCAGCGCCGGCGCCTCCCGGTCGCGCCCCTCGCGGCCCACCTCGAGGATCCGGTTGCCGCGCTTGCGCCCCACGTCGGGGCGCACGCCGCGGATGGCGCTCAGCGCCTCGAGCGAGTCCGGCTGGCGGCGAGCGATCTCCACCAGCGCCACGTCCGAGAGGATCGACCCGACCGGGCGGTCCTCGCTCTGGGCCGTGCGCTCGCGCCAGTCGGCGAGGGCGTAGGCGGCCGCGCGCTGCCGAGCCCGCAGGCGGTTGACGCGCGGGAGGCGGCGGTAGGCCTCGTCGGCGTCGCGGGTGTCGTCGATCGACTCGAGCCGGCGGCACTCCTCGCGCGCCCACTCGAGCCGGCCCGCAGCGGCGAGGCGCTCCTGGAGCGTGTCGCTGAGCTGGAGCAGGTCCTCCACGTCGCTGCGGGCGTACTCGAGCTGCTCGCGCGTGAGCGGGCGGCGGTCCCAGCGGGTGAAGCCCGCGCTCTTCGAGAGCTGCACCCCGGAGACCTTGGCCAGCAGGTTGCCGTAGCCGGCCTGCGCGCTGAAGCCGGCGAAGCCCGCCGCCACCTGGGTGTCGAAGACGTTGGTGGGGCCGACGCCCCAGGCGCGGCGCAGGATCGGCACGTCCTGACCGCCGGCGTGGATGATCACCTCGACCTCCGGGTCGGCGAGCACCTCGGCCAGCGGCTCGTGGTCGAAGCCGTCGATCGGGTCGAGCACCTCGATCTCGGGCTCGCCCGCCGCGCCGCGCGGCGCGACCGCCACCTGGACCAGGCACAGGAGCGGCCGGTAGCGACCCTCCGACACGAACTCGGTGTCGATCGCGAGCCGCCCGTGGTCGCGAGCCCGCCCGGCCAACTCGGCCGGGGTCAGGCCCCGCTGCTCGTGTGCCGCCTCCACCCCGATAGCCTCCCCAAAGATGGGCAGACTAGCCGCCGGGGCGCGGCGGACGGCGAAGCTCGTGCGGCTGCTCCCCCCGCGTGTCGCCTGGTTCTACTTCCGCGCGCGGCGCAGCGCGGCCCGCGAGGGGGACCCCTGGTCGCTCGAGTCGGCCACCAAGCCGGAGTCGCTGTCGCTGCTCCTGAAGCTGGCGCGCGGGCGCCACGCGGTGGTCGAGATCGGCACCGGCACGGCCTGGACCACCGCGGCGCTGGCGCTCGACGACCGGCGCCGGCGGGTCGTGAGCTACGACCCGTGCGTGCGCCCCGAGCGCGACCGCTACCTGGGGCTCGCCGGGCCCGATGCCGCCTCGCGGGTCGAGCTGATCGAGTCGGGCGGCGAGGCCGGGCCGCCGCCGGAGGGGCCGGCGCCGGACTTCGTGTTCGTGGACGGCTCGCACGAGCGCGAGCTCACGATCCGGACCTTCGAGGCCTGGCGCGACGCGCTCGCGCCCGGCGGCGTGATCGCCTTCCACGACTACGGCAACGAGCTCTACCCGGGCGTGACCGAGGCCATCGGCGAGCTGGGGCTCGAGGGCCGGGTGGAGCGGGATGTGTTCGTGTGGACCTCCTATCGTTGACGTGGTGATCACCGTCACCCCCCATGCCGTCGAGAAGGTGCGCGAGTTCCGCGCCGGCGTGGACGATCCCGATTCGCAGGCGATGTGGATCCGCATCACCGGCGTCCACCGCGGCAAGTTCACGTACGACCTGGCCCTGCGCCCGCTCGAGGCCGCCGAGCCCGGCGACGAGGTGCTGCAGGTGGACGGCCTGCCGGTCGTCATTCCGGGCGCCGACGCCGACAACCTCCGCGGCGCGACGGTCGACTGGTCCGACGATCTGATGCAGGGCGGCCTGACCGTGTCGAACCCGAACCGCCCGCAGGTCGTGAGCGCCGCGGCCGGCAACGGCGAGCTGACGGGCGACGTCTCGGAGCGGGTGGCGCAGGTCATCCAGCGCCGGATCAACCCGGCGATCGCCCAGCACGGCGGCCGCGCGATGCTCGACCGCGTGGAGGGCGACGTGGCCTACGTCCGCCTGGGCGGCGGCTGCCAGGGCTGCGGCATGGCCACGGTCACGCTCGACCAGGGCATCGAGTCGGCGATCCTCGAGTCCGTGCCGGAGATCCGCCAGGTCGTGGACGTCACCGACCACACGGCCGGCGAGAACCCGTACTACCAGCCGGCGTAGCCGCGGCTCAGGTCCGGCTCGGGATGCGGAAGGGCGCCTTTCGCCAGGTCGGCCCGGCCACCTCGCGCACCTCGCCGGTCCCGAACAGGCCGATGTAGACCAGGCGCGGGCCGCGCACCGCGAACTCGGCGGCGGGGCGCTCGGTGTCGTAGAACTCGACGCGCGGCGAGCCCTGCCGTAGGTCCGCACGGGCGATGCGGGTGACCACCGGGTGGCCGCCCGTGGCGTGGTCCCCGAAGTCGGTCTCGAGCCAGTACGCGTGGTGGCCCGCCACGAACGGGCTGCCGGCCCGGCTCGAGGAGCCCGTGCAGCGGCAGTCGTTGTCGAACTGGTCGTCGATCGCGAGGTCGTGCTCGAGGCCGCTGGCGAGGTCCAGCGCCCGGGTCACGTACTCGTCCGGCCCGCCCGTCTCGAATCCGAGCCAGCCGCGGCCGAGCCGCATCGCTCCGATGGACCCCCTGGCGACCCGCCGGAACCCGGTCGCCCCCCGTGCGCGCACGTCGATCGCGCGCGGATCGCCCGTCCGGCCGTGCACGACCGCGAGCGTTCCGCGGTGCAGGTCGGCGTACGGGACGTCGTCCTCGTGGCGCGGGCGGTAGAGCGTCCGGAGGCCCCTCCCGCCCAGGTCGCCGGCGCGGACCACGCAGCCGCGCGGCGCGGTGGCGTCGGGACGCCGGCAGCGGGTGTGCACGACCACGGTCCGGCCGCGCTCGTCCGAGC
>JALZEZ010000028.1 GCA_030861775.1 Actinomycetota bacterium | reverse complement strand
GCGCTGGACGTGCAGCGCGCCGTGCGCGCGCGGGAGTGGCCGGACGAGCACGGCCCGCACGTGCGGATCGCGCTGCACACGGCCGAGCTGAAGCCCGGTCTCGAGCGAAACGACGCCGCCCTGGTGCTCAGCCGCTGCTCGCGCCTCGCCGCCGTCGCGCGCGGCGGCCAGACCCTGATGTCGCGCGCCACCCGAGAGCTGGTCGCCGACCACGTCCCGGACGGCGTCGAGCTGGTGGACCTCGGCTTCCACCGGCTGCCCGACCTGGGCCGGCCTGAGCATGTCTACGGCGTGGACGACGGGGAGGAGGCGGGGGCGCGCGTCGCGCCGCGCTCGCTCGACACGTTGCCCAACAACCTTCCATACGAACTCACCAGCTTCGTCGGCCGCGAGCGCGAGCTGGCCGAGATCGGCAGGGTCCTCCGGGAAGCGCGGCTGCTCACGCTGATCGGGGCCGGAGGCTGCGGCAAGACCCGCCTGGCGCTGCAAGCGGCGGCCGATGCATTCGATTGGTTCCCGGGCGGGATCTGGCGGGTGGAGCTCGCCCCGGTCTCCGACACCGAGATGCTGGGCCAGGCGGTCTCCGAGGCGGTCGGCGTACGGCCGCTTCCCGGCCAGAGCGGGCTCGAGGCGGCGGTGGGGCAGCTGCAAGAGCGCCGGGCGCTGGTCCTGCTGGACAACTGCGAGCACGTCCTCGAGGATGCGGCGGAGGCCGCGGAGGCGCTGCTGCGGGGCTGTCCGGACGCGACCGTCCTGGCCACGAGCCGTGCTCCGCTCGACCTCCCCGCCGAGACGATGTGGCGCGTCCCGTCGCTGTCGCTTCCCGAGGACGGCAGCGGCGAGCGGTCGGATTCGCTCGTCGACTCGGACGCGGTGCGGTTGTTCGTCGAGCGCGCGACCAAGGTGCTGCCGGACTTCACCGCGGCGGAGGCGCGCACGCCGATGCTGGCCGAGGTCTGCTCCGAGCTCGACGGGATTCCCCTGGCCATCGAGCTGGCGGCCGCCCGCGTCCACCTGCTGTCGGTCGAGCAGATCGCCGCGGGCCTGTCCGACCGCTTCCGGCTGCTCACCGGCGGAACGCGGACCGCGCTGCCCCGCCACCGCACGCTGCGCGCCTCCGTGGAATGGAGCCACGCGCTCCTGTCGGAGGAGGAGGGCGTGGTGCTTCGCCGGCTGGGCGTCTTCGTGGGCGGCTTCACGCTCGAGGCCGCGGAGCAGGTGTGCGCGCTGGACGAACGGGAGCGGGCCGCCATCATCGACGTGCTCGCCTCGCTCGTCGACAAGTCGCTCGTCGTGGTCGAGGAGCGCGGCAGGGCGCTGCGCTACCGGCTGCTCGAGATGGTGCGCGAGTACGAGCTGGAGCTCCTGCGCGAGGCGCAGGAGCTCGACGCGATGCGCGACCGCCACCGCGACTTCTTCCTCGCGCTCGCGGAGCGGGTCGCCCCCGCCCTCCTGGGTCCGAGGGCGCAGCAACATCTGGATGCACTCGACGATGACGGCGCGAACCTCAGCGCGGCGCTCCGCTGGGCGATCGAGACCGACGGCGAGCGGGCGCTGAGACTGTGCGCCGCGCTGCTCTGGTGGTGGATGCAGCGCGGGCACTTCGCCGCCCGCGTCACGTCCTGTGCCCGGGCGCTCCACAAGGCCGGCGACGAGCCGACCCCGCTGCGCGCCCAGGTCCTCTCCGGGCGTGCGCTGCTGCTCACGTACGACGGACGCTACGAGGCGGCGAGGGCGGTGGCTCAGGAGGCCCTCGAGGTCGCCGAAGAGGTTGGCGATCCCGCTGAGATCGGGCGGGCGATCGAGGCCTTCGGGAAGAACGCGGTCATCTCGTCGGATCCGGCCTCGGTGCGTCCGCTCCAGAAGCGCGCCCGCGAGCTGCTGCGGGCGAGCGGAGAGGATCTCGCCCTCGTCACGACGACGCAGACCATGGCCTGGGGGCACCTGGTCTGCGCCGAGTACGACGAGGGCGAGGCCCTGCTCGAGGAGGTCTTCCCGATCGTCGAGCGGATGGGCTACCCGGAGCGCCTGTGGTGGCACTGGCTCGGCATGTCGCTCCGGCCCCAGGCGACGGCGGAGACCGAGCGGTTCTTCGAGCTCACCGGGCGGGCGATCGAGGTCGCGCGCGAGATCGGCGACCCCGGCACCGAGAGCTTCACGGACACGTACATAGCGGTCGTGGAGCTCGCTCAGGGCCGGACGGAGGAGGCGCTCGCGCGCCTCGAGGCGAGCCGCGAGCGGGCGATAGCGGCCGGCGCGGGCCTCTCCCTCGCCTCGACGGAGAACATGCTCGCGACCGCCGAGGCCGCGCTCGGCCACCTCGACAGCGCGCGGGCACGGCTCGAGGCGGTCGCGGCGGCGATCGCGGACGGCGGCCTCCAGCTCGGATGGGCCACGGCGCAGCTCGCGGACGTCCTGCGCGCCGCCGGCGACGCGGCGGGCGCCGAGGAGTGGGCGCGCAAGGCGCTCGAGGTCAACGAGCGGGTGGGCACGCCGCACGGCATCAGCTGGTGCAAGGAGATCCTGGGCAGGCTCGCGGCCGAGCATGGCGATTGGCGCCAGGCCGAGGTACTCCTCCACGAGGCGCTCGCGGCGCGCGCGGAAAGGAATCTGCGGCTGTGGCTGCCGCAGACGCTCGATGCGCTGGCGGTGGTCGCCGTCGGGCTGGCCTCTCACGAGGAGGCGACGCGCCTGCTCGGCGCGGCCGAGCGGGCGCGATCCGACCTCGGGCTCGCCCGCTGGGCGCCCGACCAGCCGCGGTTCGAGGCGATCGCGCGCGATCTGCGCCTCGAGATGGGCGACGAGGCGTTCGGCGCCGCATGGACCGAGGGGACACGGCTCACCCTCGAAGAGGCGGTGGCATGGAGTCGTCGTGCACGCGGATCGCGCAAGCGCCCGCCCGGCGGCTGGGAGAGCCTCACCCCGACCGAACTCGAGGTGGCTCGTCATGTCGCGGCCGGGTTGACGAACCCCGAGATCGGGCAGGCGATGTTCGTCTCCAGCGGGACCGTGAAGACCCACCTCTCGCACATCTACGCGAAGCTCGGACTGCGCAACCGGGCTCAGCTCACCGCCGAGGCGGCGGGCCGCCGCTCGGCCAGCTCCGTCGAACGCTAGGCGAGTCGCCCCGCGGATGAGTTGCGCTCCAGATCACTTCGACGCGGTCGTGGTCGGCTCCGGCTTCGGGGGTTCGGTCACCGCCTACCGCCTGGCGGAGGCCGGTCAGAGCGTGCTGGTGCTCGAGCGGGGCAAGGCCTACCCGCCCGGGTCCTTCCCGCGCAGCCCGCTCGAGTTCAAGAACAACTTCTGGGACCCGAGCGAGGGCCTCCAGGGCTTGTTCGACGTGTGGTCGTTCGAGGGCCTAGAGGCGCTCGTCTCGAGCGGCCTCGGGGGCGGCTCGCTGATCTACGCCAACGTGATGATCCGCAAGGACCCGAAGTGGTTCGTCCGCGAGGAGCCCGGACCCGGGTACGAGTACTGGCCGGTCACCTACGACGATCTCGAGCAGCACTACGAGAACGCCGAGAGGATGCTCGGCGTCGAGCCGTACCCGTTCGAGCACGCGCCGTACAACGCGACCTCGAAGACGATCGCCTACAAGGCCGCGGCCGAGGACCTCGGACTCGACTGGTTCCTGTCGAAGCTGGCAGTCGCCTGGCGGCCGGAGCCGGGCGCCGACCCCATACCCGGCGAGCCGATCCGCGAGTCGCGCCCGAACATCCACGGACGGACGCGCGCGACCTGCCGGCTGGTCGGGGAGTGCGACCTTGGCTGCAACTACGGGTCGAAGAACAGCCTCGACTACACCTACCTGACGGCCGCCTGGCACGCCGGCGCCGACATCCGCACCCGCTGCGAGGTGCGCTCGTTCGAGCAGAGCGAGGGCGGCGGCTACTCGGTGCACTACGTCGAGCACGACGCCGAGAGCGAGGGCCGCAAGACCGACACGAAGTCCCTGCCGCGACGGACCGTGACCGCCGACCGGCTGATCCTGTCGGCCGGCACGCTCGGCTCCACCTACCTGATGCTCCGCAACCGGGCGGCCTTCCCGAAGCTCAGCCAGGCGCTCGGCACGCACTTCTCCGGCAACGGCGACCTGCTCACGTTCGCGGTGCGCTGCACCGAGAAGGCCGCGGACGGCAAGCGAAAGCCCCGCGTGATCGATCCCGCCCGCGGCCCGGTGATCACCAGCGCGGTCCGGATACCCGACGCCCTCGACGGCGACGGCGCCACCGGCCGCGGCTTCTACCTCGAGGACGGGGGCTTCCCCGAGTTCGGCAACTGGCTGCTCCAGGCGCTCGACCAGCCCGACGCCTTCCGGCGTGTCGCGCCCAGCCTGATCGCGCGCGCCGCGCGCCGCCTGCTGGGGCGCGACGTCGAGACCGGCGTGAGCGGCGAGATCGCGAAGCTGTTCGGCGATTGCGGGCTCTCCTCGGGCGTGCTGCCGCTGCTCGGCCTGGGCCGCGACGTCCCCGACGGGAAGATGCGGCTCGAGGACGGCCACGTGCTCCAGGTCGACTGGCGCAAGCACGGCCGCTCGGCCGAGTACTTCGAGCGGGTGCGCGAGGTGTCCGCGAAGATCGCCGACCAGCTCGGCTCGACGTTCCTGGACAACCCGCTCTGGTACTTCAACCGGGTGATCACGGTCCACGCGCTGGGCGGCTGCCCGATGGGCCGCGACGCCCGGGAGGGGGTCGTGAACTCGTACGGCGAGGTGTTCGGCTATCCGGGCCTCCACGTGGCGGACGGCTCGGTCATGCCGGGGCCGGTCGGGCCCAACCCGAGCCTTACGATCGCCGCCGTGGCCGACCGCGGCGCGGAGGCGATCCTGGAGGGACGCACCGAGCCGCTGCCGAAGCGCGCCGCGAGGGTGCCCGCGCGCCCGCCGGCGGCGGCGTCCGGCCCGGAGGCCGGCGGCCAGGGCGTGTCGGTCGCGTTCACCGAGGAGATGAAGGGCTTCGTGACGTTCGGCGAGCGGGACTTCGACCACGGCTTCCGCCACGGGAAGAGGGACAGGACCCGCTTGAGGTTCCACCTGACGATCGCGACGGGCGACCTCGACAGGTTCATCGCCGACCCGGAGCACACCGGCACCGCCGAGGGCTGGGTCGAGTGCGACGAGCTCGGCGGGAGGCTCCCGGTCGAGCGCGGGATCTTCAACCTGTTCGTGGACCAGGACGGCGACAGGCGCCGCAAGCGCATGCGGTACCACCTGTACTTCAGGGACGGGACCGACCACCCGCTCACGCTCGCCGGCTTCAAGGTCGTCGAGGACGACGCCGGGATCGACAGCGTCTGGCACGACACCTCGACGCTGTTCACCCGCGTGCTCGAGGGCTCGGTCGAGCCCGGTCAGGAGGACTCGGGCGAGGTCGTCGCCTCGGGCATCCTGCACCTCCTCCCGTTCGACTTCGCGCGGCAGCTGACCACGTTCGAGACGGACCCGCCGCACCACCCCCGCGAGATCGCGCGCTTCGGCAAGCTGTTCGCCGGGGAGCTGTGGGAGGTCTACGGATCCCGCCACCGCGACGGAGGCCCGTGAGCCCGGAGCACACCGAGGAGGTCGTGCCGTTCACCGCGGGGGACGGCATGGAGCTCAACCTCATCCACGTGACCGGCCCGCACGCCCCCGCGAAGGGGCCCGTGCTACTCGTCCACGGCGCCGGCGTGCGGGCCAACATCTTCCGCGCCCCCACCAGGAGGACGCTCGTCGACGCGCTCGTCGAGGAGGGCTACGACGTCTGGCTCGAGAACTGGCGCGCGAGCATCGACTTCGAGCCGAACCACTGGACGCTCGACCAGGCGGCCGTGCACGACCACCCGTACGCGGTGCGCAAGGTCGCGGAGCGGACCGGCGCCGACGCGCTCCAGGCGGTGATCCACTGCCAGGGGTCGACCAGCTTCATGATGTCGGCCGTCGCCGGCCTCGTGCCCGAGGTGAAGACGGTCGTCGCCAACGCGGTCACGCTCCACCCGGTCGTGCCGCGCCTAGCGAAGCTGAAGCTGCGCTACGCGCTTCCGCCGGCGGCGCGCGTGATCGGCTACCTCGACCCGCAGTGGGGCGACGACGGCGCGCCCGGCGTGGTGCCGAAGCTGCTCAAGGCGTTCGTGCTGGCGACCCATCGCGAGTGCGACAACAACGTCTGCCGCCTGGCGAGCTTCACCTACGGCGTCGGGTTCCCGACGCTGTGGCGGCACGAGAACCTGAACGGGGCGACGCACGAGTGGCTGAGGGAGGAGTTCGCCCACGTGCCGCTCACGTTCTTCAAGCAGATGCTCAGGTGCGTGCGCGCCGGCCACCTGGTCGCGGTGGACGGGCTGCCGGAGCTGCCGGAGAGCTTCGTGGCCGGCCCGCCGCAGACCGACGCCCGGTTCGCGTTCCTGGCCGGCGAGATGAACCGGTGCTTCACGCCCGAGAGCCAGCGGCGGACCCACGAGTGGTTCGAGCGCCACAGCCCCGGTCGCCACTCGCTGCACGTCGTCCCCGGCTACGGGCACCTCGACGTCTTCATGGGGCAGACGGCCGACGAGAACGTCTCGCCGGTGATCTTGAGGGAGCTCGAGAGGGGGGCCGCGACGTGAGGGGCCCAGGCGCATCGAGCGCGAGCGAGGAGCGCGCCGACAGGATTCGAATGTGACCTTCGGTTCCGTAGGGCGACGCCCCTGGGAAGGGATACGGAAAGTGATAAAGCATCAGAGCGACTCGCCGGAGCAGCGTGCCGCGGAGGAGGCCATCCGCGAGGGGGTGGCTGCTCACCTTGGAAAGGCTTTGCACCCCGCAACCCTGTCGCTCGTCGGTGGCGCGGCGGTGCGGGTTGATGGCGCCGCGCCAGACAAGTCGGTCTTCGTCGAGATCTATGCGAGGCAGGGAGCACTCAAGAGCGGCCAACGCCACAAGGTCGCGACCGATGCACTGAAGCTGATCACCCTCGCGCGCAGTTATCCGGAGGCCGAGCTCGTGATGGCGTTCGCCGACGAACAGGCCGCAGCGTTCGCAACGAGGGGCACCTGGATGGCGGAGGCTCTCGCCGCCTGGGGCGTTCGGGTGCTGGTAGTCGAACTCGACGAACAGATGCGAGAAGGAATCAGGACCGCCCAAGTCCGGCAGCAGATGGTCAACCCGTCTGCGCATCCGCCAGCGGGCGCGGTCGGCACGTGACCTCCGTGGCGTATGCGCCGACCTCGTCAGCGGGATGGCTCGATCTCGACGCGGCGGCGAGCGAACGCGTGGGCGTCCTCCTTCGCTCTTTGGAGGAACCGGGCACTCTCGATCCGTTGGGCCTGGGCTCTGTTCGGGATGCCTTCTCGGGGATGCTCAGCCCGGGGACCTCGACGATCCAGACGCGGCTTCGCTACTTCGTGTTCCTGCCGTGGATCTTTGGGCGCCTCGAGGCCGAACGCGTCGCCCCCGGCGACTTTGCGCGCCGGTTGCGTGACCTCGAGGCACGTCTCATCGACTGCCTGCGACACCTGGGGCGGAACCAGGGGGTTATCGGCTATAGGGCCGGCAACGAGGTCATGCGACTGCCCAGCGAGGTGTACTGGGGCGGGCTCGGAAGCTGGGGCCTTCGACGGTACGACCTAAGTCTCAGCGAGTACGGGAAGCGCGCCGCAGCGTTTGGACGGATGCGGCCGGACCTCGATGACGACGGGAACGTCACGGCGGGGAGCACGTCGATGTGGGCACGCATGCCCCCGGCGCCCGAGGGCTTCCTCTCCGAGCCGATCTCCTTCGACGTCGAACCGGATGAGGCCCAGCTCCTTTCGGATCACATCCGTCAATGTCATCCACGCTCGCTCTTCGCCGCGCTGTGTGCTCGGCCGGCTTCCACCCTCTCCGCCGCATTCCCGTGGGACCTGCGGGACACGGGGCTTCCGGGCTATCTCGACGACGCTCTGCGCCATGCGCAGTGCTTCTCGGAGCTGACGGTCGGGCCGCAGCACCTCTACAACGTGCTGCTCGCGCGCAAGGCACGCGACGAGCTGCGCTGGGACACCACGTCGGTCGAGGACGCGGAGACGTCGAGGCTGGACGCGTGGACGAAAACGGTCATGGGGCGGTACGACGAGTTGCGCGCATGGGCCGATGACATGCCCGGGTTCTGGGCGTTCCTCGGGCCGGACGCCAACGTCCCCCACCGAACGCAGACCTTCGTGGAGGAGGTGGTGCGCCGCGGGACCCAGGCGCCTGAGGCCTTCGCGAGGGACTCCACTCTGCACGCCATTCTGAGGGACCGCGAGATCCAGCTGAAGACGAAGCGCGCGAGGCTCGCGAACCGCTCGGCGCTCGAGGGCTGGAACCAAGACCCCTTTGGTGGCCAGCTGAACTACCGATGGCCGATCACGCGGGCTTACCTCTCGGATATCGCGGACGGGCTGGAGGGCGCAGCCTGATGCTCCAGCCCACGAACCGCCTGACCCTCATCGACGCGATGCGGCCGCCGCATGGCTTCGACCTCGACGCGGCCATGGCCGTGACCTTCACGCTCGACCTGCGCGCGCTCCTCGCGGCTCCCGCCGCGTTCGCACTGGCCGGGACTCAGGCCGCCGGTGAGAGCCCTGGGCAGGGAGAGCCGATCGAGCTGCTCCACGCGCTGCGGGCTCATGCGCGCAAGCTCACGGTGTTCAGCCAAGTCGGGGAGATCGCCCTCCCACCGTCGCGCCGTGTGTTCACGTTCTTGGAGCGCGCGGTCATCCCGGTGCGCGCGCCACGCGGCGGCGTCGTGCATCCGAAGGTATGGGTCCTCAGCTATCGCGGTCCGATCGACGGTGAGGCCGGAGCATCCGAGCGCCGGCTGCGGGTGCTCGTCGCGAGCCGCAACCTGACATTCGACGCGAGCTGGGACACCGTCGTCCGGCTTGACGAATCAGCCGACGGCACCGGCGCGGACCTCAATGCCGTCGGGTTCCTGTTCGAGGGGCTGATGGAACACGCCGCGGGGCCGGTCGCCGCCGAGCACGCCGAGCGGGTTGAGTCCCTGCTCGCGGCACTGAAGACAGCGCGTCTCGCTCTGCCGGCTGGCGTGGACGAGATCAACTTGACGACGCTCGGCCTCGACGCGACGCCCTCGCCGCTGCCGGTGGAGGCGGACCGCTCGCTGGTCATCTCGCCATTCCTGAGCGACGACTTCTTCACCCGCGTGCGTCCCGCGGCGATCGACGAGCTCGTGAGTCGCCCCGAATCCATCGATCTGCTCCCCAAGTCGTCACGTCAGCGGATCGAGACGATCTATGCCTTCGACGATGGCGGCGCGTTCGAGCTCCGCCCCGCCGAGGAGCGGCTCTCGCCGCGGGACCCCGGCAGACCGCTCGTCGGGCTCCATGCGAAAGTCTTCGCGTTCGAGCGAGGCGATCGCGCTCACCTCTTCCTCGGGTCGGCCAACGCGACCGCCGCCGCGTTCACCAGCAACGTGGAGATCCTGGTCGAGCTCGTGGGGTCGAGGCGCGCCATCGGCATCGATCGCCTGTGTGGCGGCACCGAGGACGAGGTCGGCCTTCGCAGCCTCTTCGTGCACTATGGCGACGAGGCGAGTCCGATCTCCGAGGGCGCGGCGCCCTCCTCGCTCGATAGGGCGCGCCACAAGATCGCCGGGATCCCAGTCGAGGGAGTGGTCGAGGAGAGCGGCAGCGGATGGGCCGTGACCTATCGCACTCGCTCACCGCTCCCCGAGATCGGTGGAACGACTATCGAGTGCTGGCCGTTGACATCATCCGGCAACCGACGTCCCGTTCCCGGGGGGCAGCGCCTGGAGGCTCGTTTCGAGACCGCGCTCGAGAGCATCAGCGGGTTCCTCGCATTCAAGCTCACGGAGGCGGCCGGCACGGAGACCGCGTTCGTGGTCCCGGTCGAGCTTGTCGGACTCCCAGAAGCCCGCGACCGCCTGCTTCTCCGTGCGCTCATCGGGAACGCTGACCGGTTCCTGCGGTATCTGCTGGCGCTTCTCGACGACGACCCCACCGGGGTGGAGCTCCTCGATCTGGTCGAGGGCACCGAACACGGGCACGACCGTGAGGCCGTCAGGGCGGGCTCGATCCCCGTCCTCGAGAAGCTGCTTCACACGATGCGCCGGGACCCCGCCAAGCTGGCGGCTCTGCATCCCCTCGTGACGGACCTCGCCCGGGATGACGCCCTGCCAGAGGGCTTCGCGGAGCTCTGGGCGATGATCCATGAAGCAGCGCTCACGGGAGACGGCGCGCTGTGAGCGACCGCCACGTAGACCCGGAAGCGGTCCTGGCCGGCCTCAAGGAGTTCCAGCGGCGCACCGCGCGCTGGACGTTCCAGCGCATGTTCGACCGGGACGATCCGGCGCGTCGGTTCCTCGTAGCCGACGAGGTGGGACTCGGCAAGACGCACGTCGCGAAAGGCGTAGTTGCGCAAGTCATCGATCACCTGCAAAGCAGCGGCGACGAGCGCCACGACATCGTCTACGTCTGCTCCAACGGCGCGATCGCCCGCCAGAACCTGCGAAAGCTCGTCCCGAGGGGAATCGAGCCGCTCGAGGATGTCGAGCGCCTGACGATGCTGCCACTCGCCGAGCTCGACCAGGGCACCGGCGCCCGGTCGGGCGTGAACCTCCTCGCGATCACGCCTGGCACGTCGCTCAAGTTCGGCCGAAGCACCGGGAGATTCCCGGAGCGCTGTCTCGCCTACGCCTTCCTCCGAGCGCACTGGGGGGCAGATGTCATGAGTCCGCGAGCTCGGTGGATCTTCTGGAAGGGAATCTCACCCGATGATGCCGACTGGCGGCTACGCGACCGGGAGATGCGCTATCGCAGCGCGGTGACGCGGTCCCTGGTGGATTTCGCGCACCAGGTGGCGGAGACGGACAAAGCGCGTGCAGCACATCACAGGCCTTCGATCCGCGACCTGTTCAACGAGCTCACGGAAGGTCTGAAGTGGAAGCGCTACTTCCCGGAGGAGCTTGAGTCGCTGCAGCGGGAGTTCATCGGTGAGATCCGCCGGATGATGGCCATCGTCGGAATCTCCGCGCTCCGGCCTGACCTCGTGATCCTCGATGAATTCCAACGGTTCAAGGACCTTCTCCACCCCGACCCCGACAACTTCGCCGCCGAGCTCGCTCACCGCCTCTTCGACTACGTCGACCCTGAAACGGGGCGCCCGACCCGGACCCTCCTGCTGTCGGCGACGCCGTATCGGATGTACACGACTGACGACGAGCAGGATTCAGACCACTACGCAGACTTCATCTCAACCTGCTCGTTCCTGTTCGCCGGGGACGCAAGCCGCGTCAGGCAGCTCCAGCGACAGTTCAACCGCCTGCGCGCCGCGCTGACCTCGCCCGAGGGGATGAAGAGCGCCGAGGCGGTGTGCAACGAGATCGGAGCCGAGCTGCGAGCGGTGATGGCGCGGACGGAGCGGCTCGCGGCAACGCCAGATCGGGACGGGATGCTGGCGGAACCCGAGTCGGCCGTGCGCGTCGAGCGCAGTGACCTCGGCGCGTACCTGCGGGTGGGAGATCTGGCTGAAGCTGTCGATCATCACGAGCCGACCGAGTACTGGAAGGCGGCTCCTTATCTCGTGAACTTCATGGAGCGCTACAAGCTCAAGGAGGCGGTCACGAGCGCCATTGAGGACGGCACACTGCCCGACCGCGACCACCTCGAGCCCGGGCCGGGACTGCTGAGATGGAGTGACATCGAGGCCTACGCCGATATCGATCCACAGAACGGGCGTCTTCGCTGGCTGCTGGAGGATCTCGCTCGCCACCGAGCGTTCGACCTGCTCTGGATCCCCCCATCCCTGCGTTACTACGACGCGAATTCGATCTACGAGTCCGAGGAGGCCGGGAGGCTCACGAAGCGCCTGATCTTCTCGGGCTGGGCGGTGGTTCCGAAGGTCGTCAGCGCGCTCACGAGCTTCGAGTCAGAGCGGCACGCTTACACCAGCCGTAACCACACGTATACAGCCGAACACCGGCAACGCGGCGGGCAGCGGCTGACCTTCCGGACGAGCGAGCGAGCCACCCATGCGCTGCGGCCGGGAGAGGCCGAGTCGGAGCGGCGGGCCGCCGCCATGACCACGTTTCTGCTGATCTGGCCAAGCGTCACCCTCGCTCGGCTCGGTGACCCGAGGGCTCTCATGACCGAGCCGCGACGCACAGCCAGCGAGGTGATCGAGCTTGTCGAGGCTCGGCTCGAGAAGCTCCTCAAACCGTTGGTGAGCAAGACGCCGACCGAGGGAGTGGTCGATCGGCGCTGGTACTGGGCGGCGCCGCTCTTGCTGGACACCGCGACGCGGCAGGCGCTCCTCGAAACCGACCCTTCGCTCGCCTGGGGCGTGGACGGCGATGGAGCCGGCTTCCGCACGCATCTCGCCGAGGCCCGTGCCATGGTCTCGGCCGGCGTCGAGGCGCTCGGGCGGACGCCGGATGACCTCACGCGTGTGCTCGCGGAAGTCGCGTTGGGCGGCCCGGCGCAGTGCGCGCTACGGGCGGTCACCTCTGTGACCGGGCTAGCAGCCGAGTCCGAGGCGAGTCTCTTCAGCGCGGCGCGCGTCGCGTCCGCGTTCCGCCGTTTCTTCAACGCGCCGGAAGTGACCGGCATCGTTCTCGTCAGCGGGGATACCGCGAGCGAGACGGACGAGGCTGCCACGGCGCGGTACTGGCGCGATGTGGTTGCGCACTGCATCGACGGCAACCTCCAGGCGGCGCTCGACGAGCACTGCCATGTACTGCGGGACTGGCTGGGATTCGTGGGCCTGGACGAGGACGACCTGCGAGGGGACGCCGCGTCGCAGATCTCAGAGCGGCTGGCCGAGGCGCTGGACGTTCGCACGTCCGTGTTTCGCGTGGATATCCCGCGGAGGCACAACGGTCGCCCCGTCATTTCCATCGACGAGCACAGAATGCGCTCGCGCTTCGCGGTCGCGTTCGGCAATCAGGCGCTGGACGAGGGCGGTGAGGCGCGCGTGGAATCCGTTTCGACGGCCTTCAACTCCCCGTTCTGGCCGTTTGTGATGACGTCGACCTCCGTGGGTCAGGAAGGCCTCGACTTCCACCTCTGGAGCCACGCCGTCGTCCACTGGAACTTGCCTGCGAATCCCGTCGATCTCGAGCAGCGCGAGGGGCGAGTCCACCGCTACAAGGGTCATGCGATTCGTCGTAACGTCGCGGCGGCGGTCGGGGCGGAGGCGGTACAGGACGGGTTGAGCTGCGACGGCGATCTCTGGGACCGGCTGTTCGAGCTCGCAGCGAGCGATGCCTCGGATGCCGACGCCGAGATGGTGCCGTATTGGGTATTTCATGGAGGTCCGGCAAGGATCGAGCGCCACGTCCCGGTCCTCCCCTACAGCCGGGACGGGGCGATGCTGCCGAAGCTGCGAAAGACGCTGGCGAGCTACCGCCTTGCGTTCGGTCAGCCCCGTCAGGAGGAGCTCGTCGAGTTCCTCGGCGCCGATCGGACGGATGCGGACCTCATCGAACTCGCGTCGCGCCTGAAGATCGACCTCGCGCCACCCGCCTGAGCCGGCAGCCACGGGTGTCATCCCGCGCATTAGCGGGGGCTTCTGGAGCGCGCCCGACAGGATTCGAACCTGTGACCTTCGGTTCCGTAGACCGACGCTCTATCCAGCTGAGCTACGGGCGCTCGGGCGCAGAGCGTAGCGGCCGGGTGGCCGTCCGGCAGCGTCCTCAGGCGAGGCGGCGGAGGCCGCCGATCCGCGGCGGGGCGGTCGGCGCGGGGCGGCATGCCGAGGCGAATCGGCGCGGCTCGCGGGCGGGCTCAAGCTCGCCGTCGCAGTGCTGGCAGCGGCCGTCGCCGCCGAGGCGGTCGAGTGACGTGGCGCTGTACGCGGCGGTGCCGCAACTTGTGCATCGGTATACGTGCATCGAGCCCTTTACGACGACGGCGTACCCCTCGGATCACACTCTGCCCATCCGGAGGCCCATTCGCTACCCGCCGCGGCCGCGCAAACCGCGCTAGGAGCGGACTATTCGTTCACGCGTGCGCGTGCGGGAAGCGCGCCGCGATCTCGCCGAACGGCCCGTCGGCCTCGACCGAGCCCTCGCTCAGCAGCAGCGCCCTGGCACAGATGCGCTCGAGCTCGCCCAGGTCGTGCCCCGCGGCGACCACGATCCCGCCGGCGTCGGTGATCCGCTCGACCAGCCGCTCGAGCTCGGCACGGAACTCGGCATCCAGGGCCTCGTGGACCTCGTCGAGCAGCAGGACCTCGGGGCGGACCTGCTCGATCACCGCCATGCCGAGCCGGGCCTTCATCCCCGCCGAGTACGCCTGGGCCGGGCGGCCGAACGCCGGCCCCAGCCCGGCCCGCTCCTCGACCGTCGCGACGATCGCCTTCGCCTCCGGCCGCGAGAGCCCGGCCAGCACGCCCAGCACGATCGCGTTCTCGCGCCCGTTGATGCGGTCGAGCAGCCCGGCGTTCACCGACAGGAGCGACCCCACCCGCCCCTCCACCACCAGCGACCCCTCGTCCGGCTCGTACACACCGGCCAGAGCCCGCAGCAGCGTCGTCTTCCCCGCGCCGTTCGGCCCCACCAGCGCCACGGTCTCCCCCGGCTCGAACTCGAAGTCCACCCCGCGCAGTCCCCACGTCGCGCTGGTCCGGCGGCGCAGCCGCGCCACGCCGGGCGTGACCGGCCGCCCCTGCCGGTCGAACAGGAACCGGATGCCGACCCCGCTGCCGCGCGCGGTCGCCATCAGAGCATCTTCGCCAGGTGGCGCTGCTCGCGGCGGAACACGGGCACGCAGACGGCGGCGATCAGCCCCGCGGCCCCCAGCGGCACCAGCAGCTCCCACGCGGCGGGCGCCTGCCCGTACAGGAGCGCGTCCCGGTACGCCTCGAACAGCCCGGACAGCGGGTTGATCTTCACCAGGTCGGCGGCCGAGCCGGAGATCTCGTCGATCGCGATCAGCCCGGGTGCGACGAAGAACAGCGTGCGCACGAAGCTGATCACGAACGGCCGCAGGTCCGGCAGCCAGATCCCGATCAGCGCCGCGGGGTAGGTGACCGCCCCCGCCAGCAGCAGGTTCACGACGATCACGAGCGGCAGCCACAGCAGGGCGACGGTGGGCTCCACGCCGTAGGCGCCCATCATGATCGCCAGCAGCAAGAGGCTCGCCGCGAACGCGGCCGACTCGGTCACCGCCGCGGTGATCGGGATCAGCGTGCGGCGGAAGCCCATGTTGGCGATGATCGGCTCGCGCGCGCTCACCGAGTCGAGGCCGTTGATCACGGTCATCATGAGGAGCTGGAAAGGCACCACGGCGCAGGCCAGGCTGAGGCCGACGGCTGTGTCGGGGCGGTCGAGCACGATGCTCACCAGCACGAGGTAGACGCCCACGAGGGCGAACGGGTCGAGCAGCCACTTGATCAGCCGCCACGGCCCGCGGCCGTAGCGGGCGCGGAGATCGGCGGCGCTGAGCGTGTGGACCAGATCGAGCGCCGACGGGCGGCGAGCGGTGACCGCTGGCACGCGGCCACGTTAGCGCCGCTAGATTCGCGTGGGTGCGTCTGAGCGCGATCGTCCCCGCCACGGATGCACCCGCGACCCTCGCGCGCTGCCGCGCGGCCATCGAGGCCGCCGCCGACGGCCCCGACGAGCTCATCGTCGTCTCCGAGGGCGACGGCGGGCCGGCCGCCGCTCGCAACTGCGGCGCCGCCCGGGCGACGGGCGACGTGCTCGTGTTCGTGGACTCCGACGTCGCCGTCCACCCCGACGCCTTCACGCGCGTGCGCGCGCGACTCGGCGCCGACCCGGACCTGGTGGCCGTGATCGGCTCCTACGACGACGACCCCGCCGAGGCCGGCACCGTCTCGCGCTTCCGCAACCTCCTCCACCACCACGTGCACCAGCGCTCGGCGGGTCCGGTGGCGAGCTTCTGGTCCGGTCTCGGCGCCATCCGCCGCGCGACCTTCCTCGCCGCCGGCGGCTTCGACGAGCACACCTTCGTCGTGTCCTCGATGGAGGACGTCGAGCTGGGGATCCGGCTCGCGGCCGGCGGGGCGCGCATCGAGCTCGACCCGGAGCTGCTCGGCACGCACCTGAAGGGCTGGACGCTCGCCTCGATGGTCCACACCGACGTGGTCCGCCGCGGAGCGCCGTGGGTCGCGATGCTGATGCGCCGGGGCGAGCTGCCGAGCGACCTGAACCTCTCCTGGCGCCACCGGGCGGCGGCCGCGGGTTGGGTCACGGCCACCGGGGCGCTGGCGCTGCGCCGCCCGCGCACGGCGGCGACCGTCGCGGCCC
>JALZEZ010000168.1 GCA_030861775.1 Actinomycetota bacterium | reverse complement strand
ACGCGGGATGGGGCACCGCGACCGCGGGCGTCTCGGCGTGCCGCACCCCGAGTCGCCGCGCGAGGACGCGGAACGGGAGAGCGAGCACCGCCGCCCGCGCGAGCGCCAGACACGCAACCGCCTCGGCGACCCGCGCGCCGTCGCGCGACAGGAGCCGCCTAGGCCTGCTGGACCAGCCCCTTCTCATGGAGCTCGGTCAGGAAGGGCAGGACGTCGGCCTCGCAGCGCGAGGGGGCGACGTCGAAGTGCGAGCAGAGCTCGTCGACCAGGTCCGCGATGGATGTGGGGGAGGCCAGCCGGGTCCATACGAAGGAGGCGACGTCGTCGAGCAGGTAGTACTTCCCCGCGTCGACGTCCATCATCACGAGCCACTCCTCGAGTGGCGCGCTCACGTGGTCGTCGGTGCGGCGGAGCACCGCGGACCGGTCGATCATGGGCCTAGGGTAGGCATTCGCCATGGGACGGAACGTGCTGATAACCGGCGGCGCGGGCTTCATCGGCTCACACCTGGCGCGGCACCTCCTGACGGCGGGCTGCCGCGTCCGCGTGCTCGACAGCCTGGTCGAGCAGGTCCACCCGGGTGGACAGCGACCGCCGTACCTGGATCCCGACGTGGAGCTCGTGGTGGGAGACGTCCGCGACCGCGCCGTCGTCGACCGGGCGCTCGTCGGCGTGGACGACGTGGTGCACCTCGCGGCGCGCGTCGGCGTCGGCCAGAGCATGTACGAGATCGCCGAGTACACGAGCGTGAACGCGCAGGGGACCGGCGTCCTGCTCGAGGCGCTGATCGACCGCCCGGTGCGCAAGCTGCTCGTGGCGTCGAGCGTGAGCGTCTACGGGGAGGGTCTCTACGTCGGGCGCGACGGCCGTGGGGTCGAGGCGGCCGCGCGTTCTCGCGCGCAGCTCGAGCGGGGTCGGTGGGAGCCGGTCGGCCCCGGCGGTGAGGCGCTCGAGCCGGTCCCGACGCCGGAGACGAAGGCCCCGTCGCTCTCGTCGGTCTACGCGCTCGGCAAGTTCGACCAGGAGCGGATGTGCCTGATGTTCGGGGCCGCGTACGGCGTGCCGGCGGTCGCGCTGCGCTTCTTCAACGCGTACGGGCCCCACCAGGCGCTGTCCAATCCGTACACCGGCGTGCTGGCGATCTTCGCGGCGCGGCTCCTGAACGACAAACCGCCGCTCGTTTTCGAGGACGGCCGCCAGCGGCGTGACTTCGTGCACGTGAGCGACGTGGCCGAGGCGTGCAGGCTCGCGCTGGAGAGGGACGGCGCCGACGGGTTGGCGGTGAACGTGGCGAGCGGCCGCAGCGTGTCGGTGTCCGAGCTGGCGGAGCAGCTCGCGCGCGCGATGGGCAAGGAGCGCATCGAGCCGCGCGTGACCGGCGACTACCGCGTGGGCGACATCCGGCACTGCTTCGCGGACGTATCGCTGGCTGGTGACGCGCTGGGATTCTCGGCGCGAGTCGGGCTCGAAGACGGCCTGGAGGACTTCGCGGGCTGGCTCGACGGGCAGGTCGCGACCGATCGGGTCGAGGCCGCGGCGCACGAGCTGGCGGCGCGGGGGTTGACGCTGCGAGCCAGCTGAGAGCCGCGCGGCTCTCAAGGAGGCGGGAGCAGGTGCCGACTCGCTCCACATGGAGGCGATGACGCAACAGATGGCGCCGCGGCACAAGGGAGCCGGCGCCCTGAGTGCGGTGCACGAGCTGAAGACGCTCGTGCTGTCGCGGCATCCCGGGATCTTGATCGAGACCCCCGAGCCCGAGCGCGCCGAGCGCTCGCTGGTCGAGGTGGGGCGCGACCTCCAGCTCATCCGCTTCCGGTGGTCGGTCACGAGCGGGCTCAGGCGCGCCCGCGAGGGCGGACCGGCCTACGAGACGCAGGACCCCGCCCGCGCGCTGGCCGCCATCGCCGAGATGGGGGTCGACGGGCTGTACGAGCTGCACGACTTCACGCCGTACCTCGACAAGCCGGAGGTGTTGCGGGCGCTGCTCGAGCTGCTCGAGCGCTTCGCCGGCCCCGGGAGCCGCCTGTCGACGGTGGTCCTGCTGGAGAGCGCGGCCAAGCTGCCGCCGGAGCTGGACGCGCACGTCGTGCGCTACCACCTGCGCTTCCCGAGCCGGGACGAGTACCGGGGGGCGCTCGAGGCGGTCGTGAAGTCGCTGAGGGTGAACGGTGCGGTCGTCGAGATCGACCCCGCCGACTACGACGAGTTCTGCGGCGCCGTGACGGGGCTGACGCTCAACCAGGCGCGGCAGGCGATCGCCCGCGCGGGGATCGAGGACGGGCGCCTCACGCGCGACGACCTCGCGCGCCTGGCCGAGCTCAAGGCGCGGGCGCTCCAGGAGGACGGCCTGCTCGAGTACTTCCCGCCCGCCGACAACCGCTACGAGCTGGGCGGGTTTGGCGGTTTGACCCGCTGGCTCGAGCGGGCGCGGGTGGGCTTTAGCGCGGAGGCCGCCGAGCTGGGGCTAGAGCCGCCCAAGGGGATCCTGCTTGTGGGCGTCCAGGGCTGCGGGAAGTCACTGGCGGCGAAGGTGATCGCGCGGGAGTGGCGGCTGCCACTGCTGAAGCTCGACGCCGGCCGGCTGTTCGACAAGTTCATCGGCGAGACCGAACGCAACTTCCGCAAGGCGATCGACATCGCCGAGGCCACCGCCCCGGCGGTGCTCTGGATCGACGAGATCGAGAAGGCGATCGCGCCCGGTGGCGAGGGCGAGACGGACGGCGGGCTCTCGCGTCGCCTGTTCGGATCGTTTTTGACTTGGCTTCAGGAGAAAACGGAGCCGGTCTTCGTGGTCGCGACCGCCAACGACCTCTCCCTGCTGCCGCCGGAGCTTCTGCGCAAGGGCCGCTTCGACGAGATCTTCTTCGTCGACCTGCCGAACGACGCCGAGCGGGAGCAGATCGTCCGCATCCACCTGGGGCTGCGCAAGCAGGACCCGGCGGGGTTCGATGTTTCTGCCCTGGTCGCCGCCAGCGACGGGTTCAGCGGGGCCGAGATCGAGCAGGCGGTGATCGCCTCGCTGCTCGGGGCGTTGCATGACGGGGTGCCGCTGAGCACCTCGGCCCTGGTGCAGGAGCTCGGCGCGACGGTGCCGCTGTCGGTCGCGCGGCGGGAGGATGTGGCGGCGTTGCGGGCGCTTGCTGAGGGGCGGTTTGTGGCTGTGCGCTGAGGGCTGGGCTCAGAGGCCCAGAATCTTCCCCAAGATCTCCTTCATGATCTCGTCCGTCCCCCCACCAATAGGCCCGAGCCGCGTATCCCGCACGGCCCGCTCGATCTCGTACTCCTTCATATAGCCCGCCCCGCCGTGGATCTGTAGCGCCTCGTCGGCCACCAGGAAGGCGTCGCGCTGGGTCTGGAGCTTCGCCATCGTCACCTCCTTGACGGCGTTCTCCCCCTCGTGGAACAAACGCAAGGCGTTGTAGGTCATCGCCCGCCCCGTCTCCGCCTTCAGCGCCATCTCGGCGATCTTGTGCCGGATGACCTGGTGCTTGCCGATCGGCCGGCCGAACGCGGTCCGCTCCCCGGCGTACGCGATCGTCCGATCGAGCATCGCGAACATCGACCCCACCGACCCCAGCGCCATCAGCAGCCGCTCCCACTGGAAGTTGGCCATGATCAGGTAGAAGCCCTTGTTCTCCTCCCCGAGCAGGTTCTCGTCGGGCACGAAAACGTCCTGGAACGCCAGCTCCCCGGTGTCCGACGCGTGCCAGCCCATCTTCTCCAGCTTGCGCGACACCGAGAAGCCCTCCATGCCCTTCTCCACGATCAAGAAAGACAGCCCGTGGTGGCCGCCCTCGGGCGTGGTCTTCACCGCGGTGACGACGAAGTCCGCCCGCACGCCGTTCGTGATGAACGTCTTCGACCCGTTCACGACGTAGCCGCCGTCGACCTTCCGGGCCAAAGTCCGGATGCCGGCCACGTCCGACCCCGCGTCGGGCTCGGTGATCCCCAGGGCGGCGATCTTCTCCCCCCGGATGGCGGGGGCGAGGAACCGCTGCTTCTGGTCCTCGGTCCCGAACTTCCACACCGGCGGCGTGGCGATCCCGATGTGCGCCCCGATCCCCGCGCTCAGCCCGCCCGAGCCGGCCAAGGGCAGCTCCTCGGTGAGCACCGCGTCGTGCAGGTAGTCCCCGCCCTGGCCGCCGTACTCCTCCGGGTACTTCAGCCCGAGGAACCCGAGCTCGGCCATCCGGTGGAAGACCTCGTTCGGGAACCAGCGCTCGTCCTCCCACTTCTGCGAGTGCGGTCGCAGCTCGTTGGCGATGAAGCGGCGGATCGACTCGCGCAGCTCCTCGTGCTCGTCGGTGAACGGGGGCAGGACGCGCCGCGCGGCGGCATCCGGCACGCCCTTGTCGAAGGAGACGGTCACGAGCTCCGCAGCCCCGCGTCCTCGAGCGCCGCGCGCACGAGCGGCTCGTAGCGCCCGGCGGCCAGGTCGCCGATCGGATCGTTCGTATGGGCGAGTAGCTGTCCATAGGGCAGTGCGAACGCCGCGCGCATGGCGAGCAGCCGGCGGCGTTCGGGGTCGTCCGAAGAGCCCAGCACCCGCGCGGCGTGCGACATCGCCCGCACCTCGCGCACGCGCCCCGGCAGGAACCGGTGCAGCACGAGCCCGGTGGGGATCAGGAAGGTGAGCCAGCCGAGCAGGTCGGCCAGGTCGTGCGCGCTCTCCTCGCCCGCCCGGCCCGCCGCGATCGTCTCCCCGCCGGTGGTCCCGCCGGCGTCGCGCAGCCCGCCCGCGACCCGGCCCCCGACCAGCGGCGCGCTCTCGACCGCGTCCGCCGCCGAGCCGAACCCCTCGCGCACCGACTCGCCCGCGTCCTGCACGCCGCGCCCGAGCCCCGCAAGCTCGTCCACCGAGTCGTGCACCCAGTTGCCGAGCAGCGCGAAGACGACCACCGCGAGCACGAGCGCCGCGTCGGTCGCGATCGCGCGCGTGCGCCGGCGGGCAACTTCCGGATAGAGCTTCACGTCCCTAGACTCGCAGCATGGCCCAGGAACCGCAGCACGACGCCACCTCCCGCCTCACGGACCCCGACCACTCGGCCGGTGTCGAGATGGAGAAGGGGCGCAGCATGCAGGCCGAGATCTCGAACGCGATGGTCGGCCTGAAGAAGGAGTTCTACGGCCGCGGGCCGACCAAGGCCAAGACCTACATCAACGACAACTACGTCTTCTGCGTGCTCGAGGGCGGGCTCACCCGCAACGAGGAGACGCTGCTCGCCGCCGGCGAGGCGCGCCTGGTCCGCTCCTTCCGGCTGCGCTTCCAGGAGGTCATGGCCGGCCCCACCACCGAGGCGATCGAGCGCATCACCGGCCGGAAGGTGGTCGGCTACCACAGCCAGATCGTGTTCGAGCCCGAGCACGGCTTCGAGATCTTCGTGCTGGACGCCCCGCCGGAGTAGCGGGTCCGCCCCGTCGGGGGTTCGTCACACCCGCGTGGCTGAAATGTCACGCGATCGTTGCGAAAGACACCCACGCGTAACGCGGGCGGTGGGACAATGTCGCCGTGGCCGACGACGACCTCAAGCAGTTCATGCACGAGCTCCTCACGAGGTTCGAGAACCTCGCGCGGGGCATGACGCGGGCGATCGGCGAGCAGACCGCGGCGATCAACGAACAGGGCGCGCTGCTGCTCAAGCAGGGCCGCACCATCGAAGGCATCGGCGGCACCCTGGAAGGCATCGGCGGCACCCTGGAAGGCATCGGCGGCACCCTGGAAGGCATCGGCGGCACCCTGGAAGACATCGGCGACAAGCTTCGCGCGCACGACCAGGCCCTGTTCACATCCTCGACCAGCTCCGGCGGCGCGCTGACGGAACCACCTGACGACGGTTGGCTCTTCCTCGATCTGCCCTTCCCGCGGGAGAGCCTCAGCGCCGTCGCTGATGACGGGCCGCCGGTACGAGCCGGTGAGCTGGCTACAGCCCGTACGACCGCCCGATCACCTCGAGCATGATCTCGTCGGTCCCCGCGCCGATGCGGTTCAGGCGCATGTCACGCCAGACGCGCTCGATGCCGTACTCCTTCATGTAGCCGGCTCCGCCGTGGATCTGGATGCACTCGTCGGCGACCTCGACGGCCACCCGTGACGCGTGCAGCTTCGCCATCGAGATCTCCCGCACGGGGTACTCGCCGTTGTTGAACCGCCAGGCCGTGACGTAGACCATCTGCCGCGCGGACTCGATCTTCGTGGCCATCTCGGCGAACTTGTGCCGGATCACCTGGAAGTGCCCGATCTCGCGCCCGAACGCCTTGCGCTCGTTCGCGTACTCGAGCGTCTTGTCGAACGCCCGCTGCGCCCCCGCCACGCACCCCGCCGCCCCGATCAGCCGCTCCCCCTGGAGCTCCCACATGATGTGGTAGAAGCCCTTGCCGACCTCGCCCAGGATCGCGTCGTCGGGCACGCGCACGTCGTTGAAGGCGAGCAGCGCCGTGTCGGAGGCGTGCATGCCGAGCTTCTCCAGACGCTTCTCGCGGACCACGCCCGGCAGGTCCATGTCGACCAGGAACAGCGTGAAGCCGTCGTAGCCGGCGTCGGGGTCGGTCTTCGTGACCAGCACGATGAAGTCCGCCCGGTGCCCGTTGGTGATGTACGTCTTCGACCCGTTGATGACCCACTCGCCGGCGTCGTCGTCGCGCACCGCGCGGGTGCGGATGCCGGACACGTCCGAGCCGGCGTCGGGCTCGGTGATCCCCAGGCACGAGATCTTCTCGCCGCGGATGCACGGCGCCAGGTAGTTCTGCTTCTGCTCTTCGGTCCCGAACAGGTGGATCGGCGGCGTGGCCATGTCGGTGTGCACCGCGATCCCCATCGCCAGGCCGCCCGAGCGCGCCGCGCCGATCTCCTCGGCCAGGACGATGTTCGAGTAGTAGTCGCCGCCCTGGCCGCCGTACTCCTCCGGGTACGAGAGCCCGAGGAACCCGAGCTCGCCCATCCGCCGGAAGACCCAGTCCGGGAAGGTCGTCTCCTCCCACTCCTCCGCGTGCGGCGCGAGCTCCTTCTCGGCGAAGCGCCGGATCGACTCGCGGAGCTGGTCGTGCTCGTCGGTGAAGATGAAGTGCCGGCGCGCTGCGCCGTGGTCCGGCTTGATGGTGTCGGCGGTGGTCATGCCGCGGAGCCTACACCCGAAGTAGGAAGTGGCGCTTCCTACTTCCCACCGCCGCGAGTGTTACAGAACTGTAAAAAAGGGGTCAGACCCCTTTTTTGTTCTCAGCCCTGGATCGACG
>JALZEZ010000429.1 GCA_030861775.1 Actinomycetota bacterium | reverse complement strand
GGCGGGGGTGATGAGGCGGATATGGGCGCGGCTGGAGCGCTAATCGCGACCGGCGCGGTCGCCGGAACCTTCGTGTTGCGCCGGCCGCGCGCGCGGGCGGTCGCGGCGATGCTGGCGCTCGCGCTCGCCCCAGTCCTGGTCGTGGCCGAGCTGTGGGACTCGTCGCAGATCCGCACCCTGCGCGACAACCCGAGCCGGGCGGCGCTGGCCGCCGCCGCCGCCTCGATCGCGGTGGTGGCGCTGGCGCTCGTCTTTCGGCGCCGCCCTCAGCTCCTGCCGCTGCTCGCGGTGCTCGCGCTCCCCGTGCGCATCCCGCTCGAGACCGGGGGCGCCTCGGCGAACCTCCTCGTGCCGCTCTATTGGGTCGTGGCGGCGGGCGTCCTCGCCTACGCGCTCGACCGGCTGCGCGGGGGCGGCGCCTGGAGCGAGCGCAGGCCGACCGCGCCGGAGCTCGCCCTGCTCGCCTTCCTCGGCCTGTACGCGGTCCAGTCCGCCTACTCCACCGACTTCGAGCAGGCGCTCAAGAACGTCGCGTTCTTCTACATCCCGTTCGCGCTGCTGCTCAAGCTGCTCACGGCCGTGCCGTGGACGCCGCGGCTGGTCACCCGCTGCTTCGCCGCCGCCGCGGCGATGGCGGTCCTGTTCGTGCTGGTCGGCTTCTACGAGTACGCCACCCGCGACCTGCTGTGGAACAGCCGCGTGATCGAGTCGAACCAGTTCGAGTCGTACTTCCGCGTGAACTCGCTCTTCTTCGACCCGAACATCTACGGGCGCTTCCTCGCGGTGGTGATGGTGGGGCTCGCGGCCGTGCTGCTGTGGGCGCGCAGCGGGCGGGCGGTGGCCGTGTCGGCCGCGCTGCTGGCGCTGCTGTGGGGCGGCCTCGTGCTCACGTTCTCGCAGTCCAGCTTCACCGCGCTGCTGGTCGGGCTGGCCACCCTCGCCGCGCTGCGCTGGGGCTTTCGCCGGGTGGCGGCGGGGATCGCGCTGTGCGCGGCGGTCGCGCTGGCGGTCGCGCTGGCGCTCGGCATCGGCGGGGAGGACGTGGACGAGTCGTCCGGCAACCGGCTCGAGCTGGTCGAGGGCGGCCTGTCGATGGTGCTCGACCGGCCGCTCTGGGGGTTCGGCTCCGGCTCGTTCGCCGAGCGCTTCCGCGAGCGCGAGGACGCGAGCTCGCGCCGGGCGGCCTCGGCCTCGCACACGATCCCGATCACCGTCGCCGCCGAGCAGGGCGCGCCCGGGCTGATCGCCTACCTCGTGCTCGTGATCGCCTCGCTGCGGCTGCTGCTGGGCGGGCTGGGACCGCTGTCCGGCCGCGACCCCCCGCCGCGCCTCGTGACCCGCGCCTTCCTCGGCGCCGCCTTCGCCACGCTCGTGTTCCACACGCTCCTGTATGCGGCGTTCCTCGAGGACCCGATCTCGTGGACGCTGCTCGCGATCGGGATCGTGCTCCTGCGGCCTACTTCCGCTTCCGGCGAGTCCGCGGCTCGAACCCCCACAGCGACGAGTAGCCCGTGACGTACAGGCGCCTCCCGTCGGAGATGGCCGGGTTGAAGGCGCCGCTCGAGAGCTTGAACACCCGCCGGCCGGTGCGCACGTCGACGCCGCTGGTGGTCTTGTTCTCGAGCTCTGAGAAGTAGACGACGCGCCCGATCACGGTCGGCGCGCCCGAGATGCGCCCGCCGGCGTCGTACTTCCAGCGCACGTCGCCCGAGCGCGCGTCGAGCGCGTAGAAGTTGCCGTCGTAGGAGCCGATGTAGACGCTCGGCGGCGTCTTCGGGACCCGCGCCACCGCCGGCGCCGCGTAGACGTACGAGCCGGTCTTGTGGCGCCAGGCGAGCTGACCGCTGCTGGCGGCGAACGAGTACACGAAGCCGTCGGTGTTGCCGAGGTACACGCGCCCGTACTTCACCGCCGGGGTCGAGTAGAAGTTGCCGGAGCGGCCGAAGCTGCGGCCCTCGGTGCCGGTTCGCCAGATCCGCGAGCCGTCCTTCGCGCGCAGCGCCGTGACCTGGCCGTTGTAGTCGCCGAAGAAGAGGCGGCCGCCGGAGTAGGCGAGCCCGGCCTTCACCGCCCCGCCGGCCTTGTAGCGCCACAGGATGCGGCCGGTCTTGGCCTTCAGCGCGTACACGTTGCCGTCCTCGGACCCGATGTAGACCACGCCCTTGACCACCACCGGCGAGGACTCGGTGCGGCTGGGCAGGTTGCGCTTCCAGCGCTGGCGGCCATCGTCGGCGCGCAGGGCGGTGATGCGCTTCGACAGCGTGGAGATGTAGAGGTCGCCGCGGTAGTAGGCGGGGGAGGAGGCGTTCAGGGTCCCCACCCGGCGCGACCAGCGGAGCTTCCCGTCGCTAGCCCGGAAGGCGCGCGCCACGCCGTCGTTCGGCACCACGTAGAGCACGTTCTTCGCGTAGACCGGCTGGAACTCGATCAGATGGCCGATCCGGACGCGCCAGATCCTCTTGAACGGCGGGTCCACGCGCGGGGCGGCGAGATAGCGCGTGCGCTCGGGCGTGAAGCCGTAGACCGGCCAGACGAGCTGCCTGCGCCGCTTCGGCTCCGGGGCCTCCTCGGTCTCGGTGAACTCCACGTCGGGATTCGACACGTTGCCCGGCTCGTCGCCGAGCGTGAGGTAGACGGCCGCCGCCGCCCCGCCCGCGAGCAGCACGAGCGCGAGCAGCACGAACGGCCAGCGCCGGCGCCGCCGGCGGCCTGGTTCGAGGGAGGGCACGCCCTGTGATCCTACGAAGCGGCCCGGTTGCGATCCGCGGCGGCGTCGCGGATGCCCTCGCCCCGGGAGGGAGTCAGCGCCTGCCGCGCGTGCAGCAGGTAGCGCCGGGTGTCGCGCCCCGGGATCGCGGCGCGGACGAGGTAAGTCCACGCCGTGAGGACGCGGACCAGCGCGGC
The DNA here is from genome assembly GCA_030861775.1 of Actinomycetota bacterium. Taxonomy (GTDB): domain Bacteria; phylum Actinomycetota; class Thermoleophilia; order Solirubrobacterales; family Thermoleophilaceae; genus AC-37. The sequence goes on along the minus strand of JALZEZ010000429.1, from coordinate 314 downwards.
CGCTGCGCCCGAGTGGTGCTTGCGCATGTACAGGTCGCGGTTGCGGTGGAACTCGACTATCCGCCGCTCTGCCGCCTCGAGGTCCGTGGAGAGCTGCTCGTGGTGGACCGCGCGCGCCCCCGGCACCAGCAGGACCCGCCAGCCGGCGTCGCGCAGGCGCTTCTCGAAGTCGGTCTCGTCGGAGTAGACGAAGAAGGCCGGGTCGAGCCAGCCGACCTCCTCCGCCGCGCGGAGCCGCACGAGCATCGCGCTCGACTGCGCCCAGCCGACCTCGCGCGTCTCGCGCGCCGGGCTCTGCACGGTCAGCCAGCGGT